>JAEUUR010000435.1 GCA_016787465.1 Saprospiraceae bacterium
GGGGAAGCGCGCTGATCAGGTGGTAAATTTATGTGTTTTTTTGTGTTTTTGTGTTTTTGATCAATTTCATTTCCTTCGGGTTCTATTCCCGGCAGGTGGGAAATTTAAAATTTAAAACGCTGAATGTAAAAGTTAAAACGATCAAAAACACATAAACACTAAAACACAAAAACACTAAAACACTAAAAAACACTAAAACCCGTCACCTATGCCTACTAAACTCAACCGTCGATCTTTTCTTCAGAATTCCGTTTTAGCCGGTGCTGCACTGGCTGTTCCAACCTCTTTGCAGAGTGAAAACACTGAAAACCTAGCCACGGGTATGCCGGCAATTTTGTCGGGTAAACCGAAAGACAAACTTCGATTGGGATACATCGGCACGGGTTTGCGTGGGCAAAGTCATGTCGAACTGGCACTGATGCGTGAAGATTGCGAGGTGGTGGCCATCGCCGATCCGGACGCCGCTATGGTTGCCGACACCCTGAAAATGATCGCGGATAAAGGCAGAAAAAAACCTGCCGTATTTGATAAAGGCCCCCACGATTACCTGAAATTATTGGAAATGAAGGAGGTGGATGCCGTGGTAATTGCTTCGCCATGGGAATGGCATACCGAACAAGCGGTTGCCGCTATGCGTGCCGGGAAATATGTAGGCACAGAAGTGTGCGGCGGTTTTTCACTGGATGAGTGCTGGCAGCTTGTCAACGTGCAGGAGGAAACCGGTGTACCGCTGATGTTCCTTGAAAATGTTTGTTACCGGCGCGATGTGATGGCTGTGATGCAAATGGTGCGCGAAGGACTATTTGGAGAACTTATCCACCTGGAAGGCGGCTATCAGCACGATTTGCGCGGTGTGAAATTCAACGATGGCGCCACACCTTACGAATCGGGTGTAGAATTTGGAGAAAAAGGTTTTAGCGAAGCTAAATGGCGCACCAAACACTCTGTTCATCGCAACGGCGATTTATACCCTACCCACGGCGTGGGGCCTGTGGCCATGATGATCGATATCAACAGAGGCAATCGTTTTGTGTCGCTCACCGCTACGGCGAGCAAAGCGCGCGGGTTGCACAATTATATCGTCGACCATCCCAAAGGCGGCCCAAATCACCCGAATGCCAAAGTCAATTTCAACCTTGGCGATGTGGTTACCACCGTCATCAAATGCAGCAACGGAGAAACCGTGCTGTTGTCGCACGATACAGGTTTGCCCCGCCCTTATTCCCTAGGCTTTCGTGTGCAGGGCGAACGAGGTATCTGGATGGATTTGAACAAGAGCCTCCATATTGAAGGGAAAACCAAACCACACACCTGGGAAGAAGCCAAAACCTGGCTCGAAAAATACGACCACCCGCTTTGGAAACGTTTCGGCAACGATGCCAAAACCGCCGGCCACGGAGGTATGGATTTTTTCGTATTCCACCATTTCGTAGAGTCCGCCAAACGAAACGCACAACCGGAAATTGATGTGTACGACGCCGCAACCTGGCTGGCAATCACTCCGCTTTCCGAAGCCAGTATCGCAACAGGCAGCACGCCGCAAGCATTCCCTGATTTCACCCGCGGCCGCTGGACGAACCGCAAACCAAACTTCGCTTTCAACGACCAGTTCTGATCGCGGATTCGTGGGATGGATGGATGGATGGATGGCGCAGATTGATTGAATGGGATTTTGGGGAGTGATTGTTTAACGTACTTTGTTTCGAATGAAATTACGCCTAATTTTATCCGCAGCGCTTGTTTGCCTGGCGGTTGCATTGAACGCCCAGGTGGTCAATATCGAAGAGCAACGCATCACAGGTACCGTCGATTCCGTGCGCTGGTATGGTTACCTGCGCGGTAGTGTGGCGGTGAACAAGGTGAAAGAACAAAGCCTCATCTTGCAAGGGCAAACCAAGGTGCAATACAAACACGACCGCGACCTGGCTTTGTTGTTGTTGAACATCAATTTGTTGCGTGCCGGGCAACAGGATTTTTCCCGCACGGCTTTTGCACACTTGCGTTACAACCGAAAGTTCAACGACATCTGGGTAAGTGAAGCGTTTGCGCAAATTCAAACTAGTCCGATTCAACTGCTCACGCAACGAAGTCTCGTCGGCGGAGGTTTGCGCTGGCGTATACTCAAATCAGCCGACAAACGGCAGCGCATTTATGCCGGGGCGGCCCTATTGTGGGAACAAAACAGGTTTTCGACGGATGAGGGGTCAGACGTAAAATACCGGTCGAGCAACTATGTTTCTTGTACGTTCAGGTTGGGAAAGCAGGTTGTACTGATCAACACCACTTATTGGCAACCGGTATTGGGTTTGATCCGAAATTATCGCCTCAGCTCCGAGAGTTTATTGAAGATCGACTTCACTAAAAAACTCGCATTGACCTTGGAATTCGACTACGGCATCGATAAAAACCTGCCTGCCGGTGCAGCCTCTGAAACGTACGCCTGGCGAAATGGAATTGCCTGGCAATTTTGAATTTCGCTTATTCCAATGCGTTCAAAAGTTGTTTCGCTTGTTTTTTGAACATCACCCCATCCGGTGCATCCAGATACATTTTCAGGTACTTTTTTGCTTGCACTTTATCTTTCACGTGTGCAAAGCCCACTCCAACATAATAACAAGCAGGTGTTGCATAAGAACTATTGGCTTTTGTTGTGAGTGGAAGCAGGACGTTAACCGCCTGAAAATCATTACCAACACCTGAAAAACTGACGCCCAGGTAAAAGCGGTAGTTGTCATTGTCAGGGTTTGAATTAAAAAGTTCGGTTAACAAGGCGGCTGACTGATCATATTGCTTTTGGTCGTATTTTTCAAAAGCTGCAAGTAATTCCGGCCCGGCTATCTCCTCGGTGTTTCCACCCAGGTTTTTGAATTTCATTTTATTCGGGTAATGTTCAAACCCGCCGGCCATGCTGTTTACCGGCAAATCTTCGGTTCCGGAATAAAAATGGTACGCAGTAAAAACCAAGGCAATGGCAGCCGCGGCGGCCAACAAATACGTTTTTAAGGTAAAGGTTCGAAAGGGCGGCTTGGTCGACTCCCTCCATTGGTCGTTCCGGATGCTGCCGGAAAGCTTGAGTTTTGATACGTCTTGGGCGAGTTTTTGTTGCCAGGAGAATTCGGCGGCGGCTTCTTTATCTGCAGCAAGCAACGCTTTCAGTTCGATTTGTTCATCTTCGGTGAGCGTTCCTGCGAAATAGGATTCAATCAAATGTTCTGTACGATGTTTCATTTTGCATATTGATTAAGCGATTTTGATGCTTTGAGGTTGTTTGGTTAAGGGTTATTTTCTGAGTTTATCAAGTGCGCGTTTGCGAAGCTGGCGAACTACATCGGCGCCTGCATACCCAAGCACGTCTGCAATTTCCTGGCTGGTCATGTTTTCCTGATAGGTCAGGATGAGTAAACTTCTGCCGGGTTCACCCAATGCGTCGACCTTCGCCCAAAGTGTTTCATTGCTTTGAGTTTGAATCATTTGGGTTTCCATGCTGGGGTCGGAATCGTTTGCAACCGGCATCAAATCTTCTCCGGGAAGGAACGTACGGTTTCTTTTCCGGAGGAAAGCTTGAATCAGGTTCTTACAAATACCAAACAAGTAGGTGCAAAGTGTGCCAACAAGGTTCGTCAGCCTGCCCGATTCGATATTCAAAACGGCAATAACTACCGAATTTTGAAAAATATCGCTCAGGTCGTGCCCATCGAGCTTGCTGTTTTCTTTCCCCCAACCCAAAAATTTTGGTCGGCATTCGGCGTAAAGTCGTGCAGCCGTTTTGTTTGGATTTGATTGGAACTCCTTTAGTTCATCTCTTGAATCACTCATTTTTCGTTTGCCGAAGGCAGGGATTTAATTGAATCGGCATGCAAAAGTAGAGCGGGTTTTGAGGCTTAATGCAGGTTCGCCGAAAAATGTTAACGGTAAAACAGACTTTTTTTCAAAATATCGTGTTTCTTTCGCACCATCAATCCTTGTAAAACAGCATTCCCACTTTCTCGGTTACACCAAAAACATTCCCAATGAAAAACAAGACGCTATTCCTCTCCGTATTTTTCTGTTTCTTTTCTTTATCCATTTTAAGCGCCCAGGGTGGCCAACGGCTCAATATCCAACAAGGCGAAATAACCCTTGCCGAATTGAACGCGACTGGCGGCGATGTCAATATCGTGAACCCCGGCGCCCTAAAATTTACCTCCAAAGACGCCGTAACATCCACCATCCCGAACCAGCAATGCGACGGCCGTTTGAACCAAAACTGTGGCTGGTACAAGGGCTTTTGGATTTTTGGCGACGGCAACTACCAAAAATTCGAAGATGACAATTCGGGCATGGATGTCCGCTCCCTGAACATCCGGAGTTACGACTACGGACGCAACGGAACCTTCAAACCGGTGGTTTACCTCACAGAAAAATACCACAACGAAAACCCACCCGAAGCTGCCAGGGCTACACTCAACATCAACCAGGCTGCTCCAAGCGGTGTGATCACCGAAATTACACGCAACCTCACCGCCGATCAGCGCCTCCACATCGATTACAACCACAAACCACGGGTGAAGTACCCCGTCAATTTTGTATTATCGTACAAAAACGAAGGATCAGCAGCCCACGTATTGTTCTATTACAACGGCCTCAGCACGGGTGTTCCATCCGATTTAATGACCTATGGAACCAGCGAAAAACCAGCCTATTTCCCCGACAATTACGGCCCGTTCAATAATTCGCCGGATCCTTCAGGGGCCTTCAACCCCGCCATGAGCCTCACCCAGGGCATTTTAGCGCCGCTCAGCGCCCGTTATCGGGATGTGTTGGCGTACAACGTCAGAGAAACACTTGGGGCTTACACCGAGGGGTTTACCGAACTTCGGGTATTTCCGGTAATGAATGTTAAGGCGCTCAATCAACTACCAAATGGCAGAACGCCCGAATCGCCGGCCTCTTTTACTGCCGTTTTGGTCGGCTCCAGCCCGCTGGAAAGCAACGACCCCGCTTACAGCAAACTGATGGTTAAGGTCAAAACCCTGCTCGGCCCTGATGTACCCGACAACCTTTCCATCGGCGGACAATCCAATGCTTTATTTATTCGCGACATCCAAACCATCGAACTCCCCCTGCTTGAAAGCCATGACCCAAACAGCCTCACCGTCACGGATATTCGCGATATGGGCAACGGAAAATACCGGGTATATTTCCGCATGATCGTGTGCAACCAGGGCGAAGCGCCGGAATTGCAACCCAGCCTCAATTTTTACGACCTCACTGGTGGCCATTATGCCGAAAAGCCGATCCTGATGGGCTTGAGCGACATCGCCCGCATCTGGTCGGTTGCCGCCCCCTGGAAAGTAACCTTGAACAACTTCCAGATCAGCGGCTCCTGGGATGCAGGCCATCCATCGTGCAGAGAGCTGTTTTTCAACATGGTGACCGACCTGGACGGCGTACAACGTTTGTACCAAAACAACCCGCGCGCACTGCGCGTATGCGTCGATTTTTCCAACGGAGCCGGGGAATGCAGCGAAAACGACCCACTGCCGCAACGCGCCTACCAGGATGACGCCGGCAACTACAAAAAAGATGAATTCAGTGAAAAGGAAACCACCGACACCAACTCCTGGTGGCTTTGGGCCTTTTTATTTATTCTTTTGCTGCTGATCATCTGGTATTGGTACAAAAGAAAAGAAGACTAAACTTTATAACTCCACCACAACCATGATGAAACTTACCACCGCCCTCTGCAGCGGGCTTTTGCTGCTTTCCACGCAGTTGAACGCCCAGGCTGATTCCATTGGGGCTTACCAATCCATCGATCTGGCAAAAGCCTGCATCAAAAGCGGAAAGATGGACAGCCTCCTGATCTATCATAAAACTGCCAAAGCATATTTCAAAAAAAACAACCAACTCGGCCCCTGGTTAAAAAGTTATACTACCCTGGCCAATCCGATGGCTTCCACTATGAAACAACCGGTTGCCGCGCTCGATTTGGTGGAAGCCGGGCTGAAAGAAGCCTGGAGAAAACCCGAAACCCAGGCAGAATGGGAGCAATACGCCGCCAACCACCTGGTAGCCGGGCATATTTTCCGGGTGAATTTCGGCGACGATAACGGCGCCAAACGGTACCTGGAAATCGTGGAAGGTATTTTTAGAAATCAATTGAATGAAACCTCCGACCGGCTCGCCCGGTACCTGTACCACAACCTCGCCAACATATACACCCGTCATGGTGATTATGAAAGAGCCATTCATTTGCTCCAACGCAGCCTGGCATATTTTGACAAATTTCCTGAATCAGGCGTAATCGATCATGGCGACTTTTCCATCAGTCTCCGGGAAACAGGTCGATATCTGGAAGCGCTGGACGTATTGAACCGTGGGCTGGCCATTGAAAAACTGAGCAGCGAACTCAAAATTAACCTGTATCAAAACCGGGCGGAAATTTTTTTGAAAATGGGTAATACCGCCGCCGCGTTGGCCGATCTGGATAAAATTCCAGGATTGATCAAAGAAATGATCAAAGAGAAGGGTTCGCTCGACGAAGCCTACTACATGATGCAATACGATGCTTCCAAAGCTGAAGTGCTGGCCGGCGCAGGTCAATTAAAACAAGCCGAACAGTTTTACCTAAAAGCGATTAAAGAGGGCGCCGACGATTCAAAATCATACCGGAGGCGCGAAATCAGCAAAATTTACGGTCAACTTGGCAACGGAAAACTCAAAGAAAACAAAGCCAAAGAAGCGCTCACTTATTTCCACCGGGCGCTCCAAACCGTGATGGTCGATTTTACATCCAACGATCCCTACCAATTGCCCAACCCGAACGGCTTTTTTAACGAAAATACCATTCTTGAAGCGCTGGAAGGCAAAGCCAAGGCATTCGCAGCTTTGGGCCAATTGGAAAAAGCCCTGACTTGTTATGAAATGATTCCACTGGTGGAAAACAAACTCCGGGCCTCGCATGCCTACGAATCATCGTCGTTGCTGGCCTTGCGTGAAAGCCGCCTCCGTTTTGATGCCGCCGTTGAAATTGCGTGGCAACTGTATGAGCAATACAACCATGATCGGCGGTTTGCTGACCGCGCTTTCAGGCTTACCGAACAAGCGCGCGGCATCCTGTTGTTGCACAGCCTGGCGGAAGCCCAGGCTAAGTATCAATTGCCCGAAAACGTTCGCCGCCAGGAAGAAAAACTGAAAGTTAGAATGGCCTGGTATGAACATGAAATTGCCGCTGAAAGGGAATCGGGCGAAGATACCGGCAGGCTTTCCCGGCTGGAAAAAGAGCTGTATGATCTCAAACAGGAAAACGAAAAATTCAAAACAGAACTGCGCAAACGATTCCCGGACTATGCAGCCCTGTCGGATGAAATTAAGTTTCTGGAAGCGGCTCAGGTGGCCGGTTTATTACGATCGGATCAGGTTTTGATTGATTTTTACCTCACAAACGAAACGGCATTTATTTTTTCTTTCGATGCAAAAGGGGCGGTAACCTGGCGTAAAGCATCCCTCGCAATGTCGTTCCGCGAATCCGTAAAAACCTGGGTAGAATACCTGCAAAAAGGCGATGAAGAAGACCGTGCAGGGGCGATGGGGTTCAAAACCCAGGCTGCCGACATGTACCGGGCGCTGCTGGAACCCGAACTGCAACTATTGGCGTCCCAACAGGGCAGTTTGCTGCTGATACCCGACGATGCGCTGGTATTCGTTCCGTTTGAAGTACTGCTACGGAAGCCCGCGAATGAACCCAATTGGCGTGATCATGCCTGGCTGATCAAGGATTTTAATATAGGTTATGCCTACTCTGCGACACTTTTGCAGATGCAACAGGCCATCAGCCGGAAACACCGCGTGCAAAACAGCCATGCAAAAAGAACCTTCGGCGGTTTCGCTCCCACCTATTCCGCTGCAGGCATCTACCAGCTTACCAGCACGGAATCGATGGTGAAAAACGCTCAAAAAATACTTGGTGGCGACACCTGGAGCGGCCAGGAAGTGAATGAAGAAAAATTCAAAAAAATAGCGCCTGAATGCCGCATTCTCCTGCTTGCCATGCATGGATTGGCCGACGCGGAAAACCCGGAACTTTCGCGCCTGCTTTTTGGCGACCCAGGCCCCGATTCGCTCGAAAACAACAACGTGCTCTACGCTGCCGAACTTCAGGTGATGCAACTTCAGGCCGACCTGGCGGTGTTAAGCGCCTGCAACACCGGCTTCGGAAAACTGCAACAGGGAGAAGGCGTATTCAGCCTCGCACGCGCATTCGCACGCGCAGGCGTACCCGCTACGGTGATGAGTATGTGGCTGCTGCATGAAAACACCGCAGGCCCGTTGGTACAGGGCTTTCTCGCCTACCTCAAAGCCGGAAAAACCAAAGATGAAGCCCTGCGTCTGGCAAAATTGGATCTGCTGAACGACGATTCGTTTTTTGCCATGAATCACCCGTTCTACTGGGCCGGCGTAACCACTTCCGGCGATATGTGCGCCCTCGAATTCAAGGAGGGTTTCAGGTTCCAATGGTGGCTCCTGCTGCTGTTTTTTGCCGGTTGTGCACTGGTTTTTTTATGGGTTAAAAAACGCAATCAACATCATGTATAAATTAAGCTTTTTCCTGCTCCTGCTCTGCGCATGCACCCAGCAGGAATACGCCGATTTGTTGCTGCAAAATGGCACGATTTACACCATGCAAACGCCAGGCGCAAAAGTGGAAGCCCTTGCCGTGAAAGGCGATCGGATTGTTTTTGCGGGCGCGCGGCAAGAAGCTGAAAAATACCTGGGGCCTCATACGCAAGTGGTTGATCTTCATGGGAAAACTGTTTTGCCGGGCTTCACTGACGCGCATGTTCATCCGGTGGCGGGCGGTTTGGCTTTTCTGGAATGCGACCTGGCCGATATTACAACGCCGGATACCATCCTTGAACGGCTGCGCATTTTTGCCCGGCAACACCCTGAAAAATCCTGGGTGCGCGGTGAAAACTTTTGGTTACCGGCCATCGAAAACGGTAACCCGCATAAAAACCTGCTCGATGCCATTTGCCCCGACCGGCCGATGTATGTTTCTTCTGCCGACGGGCATTCCGTTTGGGTAAACTCCAAAGCCCTGGCTTTAGCCGGCATTACCGCTCAAACCCCCGACCCTGCCAATGGTCGAATAGAGCGCGACCCTAAAACCGGCGAACCTACAGGCACGCTTCGTGAAGATGCCATCACTTTGGTATCGCAACACATTCCGCCCTATACGAACGACGAACGCCTCCAGGCGCTGCGCAAAGCTCTTCGTATGGCCAATAGCCTGGGCCTTACCAACCTCGTTGAGGCTTCCGCCGATGCCGATCTGGCCAATACTTACCTCGCACTTTCAAATTCCGGCGAACTGACAGCCCACGTCAGTATTTCGCTTTATTGCGATATTTCCAAAGGAAGCGCCGGCGCCAGGGAAGTCATTGCGCTCAATGAAAAACTACGCAAACTAGCTACCCCAGATGTTCGTTTCGATCAGGTCAAATTGTTCATGGATGGGGTAGTAGAGGGCAAAACGGCGGCTATGTTAAACCCTTATCAACATGAACACAACGATGGCATCGCTAATTGTCCGCCCGATACCGCCAGGGTGGTTGTCGCAATGCTGGATAAAGCCGGGCTGCAAGTACACGTACACGCTATCGGCGACCGCGGAATACGCCAAACCCTCGACGCTTTCGAACATGCGGCAAAAGAAAACGGCAAAAGAGACAGTCGCCACCACATCGCCCATTTGCATGTCATTCATCCGGATGATATTGCCCGGTTTGCCGCGTTGGGTGTAACGGCCAATTTTCAAGCGTTGTGGGCCACCCTGGAGGATACGTACATGACCGATATGAACTTCCCTTTTTTGGGTCCGGAGCGGTCTGAATGGCAGTATCCGGTCGGTTCAGTCGCGCGCAGCGGCGCTCGTTTGGCTTTTGGCTCTGATTGGCCGGTAAGTACCATGAACCCATTCTATGCCGCACAAGTAGCTGTCACACGCCGCGGCCCGGATAGCCTGGCCAGATCGCCCTGGACGCCCCAGCATCTGATCGATTTGGGTTCTGTACTCGACGGATACACCCGGGGCGGAGCATGGTTGTCGTTTTTGGAAAATGAATCCGGCGTGCTGGAGGCAGGAAAATTAGCCGACCTGATCGTACTCGATCAGGATGTGTTCAAGTGTTCAAATTTTCAACTTTACCAAACAAAGGTTATGATGACGATATTTCGGGGAAAGACGGTCTGGACAACTCAGTGAGCATTCCCCAGTACAAAAAAGCAATGCGCCCGTCGTGCAAAAAGTTGTTCAATAATGCATGAAGCAGGTACGTGAACAGCCCGAGTGTAAGCAACAACAGATACTTCTTTTGCGACGAATTTTCAGTTGCAGCCGCCTGTGAAAACCCCAACCACAGCGATCCGACAGAAAGTACCAACCAGATCAACAAACCCATTAAACCGTTTTCGGCGCCGGCTTGCATGTATTCTGAATGGGCGCCTCCACCCCGGCCGTAGGTGGCCGGCCCGCGTTCAGTTAATGGTTCAAAAACACTGATGCGTGTGAGGTTTTCCGTTCGTTGGTAAGGAAAATATACAAAAGCATAGGTGCCCGGGCCGGAGCCGAACAAAGGTTTTTGGGCCATCATTTCTGTGGCGCAATGCCAACGGTTGAATCGTTCCTGCATCGACACATCGTTTTGTATCGAACGGTTCAATCGGGGCGCCACAGCAACGATTCCCGCCAGCAGCACCACGGCACTCAACACCAACCATAAAACACGTTTCCGCCAATGGAAACCAGCAAAGGCAGTCATTGCTGTCACCAGGGAGAGTACAGCCGCCCGGCATGTAGATAACGCCAACCCCGCTGCTTCGAGGATGCGAACACCCGGCGCGGCAGGCAGCCAGATGAGCATGGTCAGCACCGCTGCATACATGGTATGATCAGGGAAAAAAGGCATCGGCGCCAGCAAAGCCTGGTCGACTCGAAAATCGAATTGACCGTGACGAATGAGGGTATACACTACAACGCCCAGCATCGAATACCTAAAATAAGGCAAAACACGGCGCCACAATTCGGGATAAAAGGCCATTCCGACAAAAAACACCCACCAATGGCCTGCATCTACGATCCAATATTTCATGGAAATCGTTTTTAAGTCGGATAACAGAGCACAAACCGCCGACCAACATATCCAAATAAAACTAACGATGAGCAGTTTGTTGTTCCTCTGTTGGTTCCAGCCCGTTCTGGTAATACGCCATGCCAGGAGTATCCCTAAAAACGCGATCAAAGGTTCGGAAGGCAGCGTCAGGTTCCAGTTACCCAGATCGACATCGACAGACCAGGGCAACAACAAAGCCAGGATTTGGAAAGCCCATTTTTCGAACTGTGTCATGGTTCAGCGGCAGTAATGAAGCACCGTTCGGGCAGTAGCTATTTCGCCATTGCGCCGCAGCACCACGAATACATTTTGGCGTTGTGGGAACGTAATTTGTTCCGAGATGCCTGCTTCCAATGATCTGACAAACAACAGATTGCCATAAAAATCAAAGATCTCTGCTTGCCAAACAGCACCTGGGTCGTTTTGCGAAATCTGGAACGAGCGGCAATAAGGATTTGGAGACAGCTGCATTTGCCACGGATTTGTACCTGTATCCGGGGCGCTTGTGCTGTTGCAAAGCACTGTGCCAAGTCCGTTGAAATAATGTCGTTCGATATAATCAATCAAAGCAACGGCGAGGGTGTCGGCAAAACGTTCTACCTGTGTCAGCGAATCGCGGATGCCGGTTCGGTTGCATTCGATTTGCACGCCATCGATGGCGCCGCCGTTGTAGGAGCCGTAACGAGCGGTATTGTATCCGCCGCTGAAATAATCCTCACCGGGGTCGGGCGCAGGATCCGTGAAAGAAGGGGTTGCAGCATAGCCGCGATCATGCAGGAGCTCGCCCAGGCTTTGTTCGCCGTGCAGAAGGTCGGCATGGCTGAGGTTTTGAGCATTATTTTCAGCCAGGTTCTGAATGCTGGAATAACCGGTGTAGGTGTTATTGTTGAGGGAATCGTCGGGCAGCCGCAATTCATCGGAATTCAGCAGGTATCCCAATTCCAGGCGTTGAATGGTGTGCGCATGCCCGTGCAGATCGACGTAAAAACCTTTTCCGAAAGTCCAGGTCACGGTGTTTTTAGCGCCGCCGAGAAAATTGTGGAAGTCCGTCCAGGCTTGTCCGGCTGTTGGATTTCCATCGGCGGCTTCGGGTAAATCGCGGTTGGCGTCGAGTTTACGGCGGTGCAATCGGTTGATCACGAGGTGGGGGTGGCAGCCCGTTCGTTCATACATTGAATTGGCCAGTGCACGCGCCAATTCCTGGGTGTTAAAATCATTGACGGTTGAGCAGCCGCTGCAATCGCGGTCGGGAATCGACGCAGGCGAAAGCAAGCCGCCATGCGGGGCCGATAAAATGATCGGCATGTTGCCGGCTATGTACTCAACGTAATTGTTGGCCCCGAAGTACGACTGGCCGGGCGTAAACGATTGGGCGGCAAGCAGCCACGGAAAAACAACCAGAAAGCCGAGTATGCGCGAGCTGGGCATAGCTGAAATTTACACGGCGGCCGCGATTTTGGCCGCCAGTTCGGCCATTTGTTCGGAGGAAAGCTCCACTTTGGCCCGGCCACTGAAACGCATGTCTTCCATGCTGTTGAACGGGATGAGGTGTACGTGGGTGTGCGGCACTTCGTCGCCGATCACCACGACGCAGACGCGTTTGCAAGGCACAGTCTTTTTTACGGCTTTTGCCACTTTTTTGGCAAACATCCACAGGCCCTGGTAGAGTTCGTCTTCTACGTCGAATACGTAATCGATTTCCTGTTTGGTGATGCAAAGCGTGTGTCCGAAAGCTTGCGGGCGCACGTCGAGGAATGCGAGGTAATCGTCTGTTTCAGCAATTTTGTGACAAGGAATTTCGCCGTTGACGATGCGGGTAAAAATGGATGGCATGATCTAATATCAGTTTTGGGCCTGCGGGAGGCGGTGTATTTGAAAGAATTCAGGCTTCTGCGGGTTCTTCCGTTGGCGATTGTTCACCTGGCCCGAGTGTCAGCCAGAAATTGTTCACGCCTTCGCCCTGGATGAGTTGCACTTCCTGTTCGTTGAGCAGTTCGAGCAATGCCAGAAATGTGACAATGGCGTGAATACGGTTCTCCAGCGCCAAAAAGATCGTTTCAAAATTCTTTTTTTTGCCTTTTGAAAGTTGGTTCACCAGGAAACGGCGCTGATCCTGAATGGTGTAACTGAAATTATAAACAGTGTGTATCCGTTTGGATTTTTTCTCCTCTTCGAAACGGGCGATCAGGCGTTCGAATGTACGCAACAGTTTGTAAAGCGACACCGATTCCATTTCGGCATCAGCCAGGGCGTGTTCTGCGAGTTGCCGCAATTCGGCGGAAGCGAAACCGCGCGGGTTCATGAATGCCCGCACTTCTTCGAGGCGGCGTAAATCATCCAGGATGCTTTTGTAACGTTTATATTCCAGCAGTCGTTCTACGAGTTCCTGCCGCGGATCGATCTCGTTTCCTTCTTCATCCAGTTGTTTGCGCGGCAGCAACATCTTGGCTTTGATGCGCATGAGCGTGGCGGCCACCACGATAAATTCGGAGGCCAGGTCGACATTCAACGATTCCATGTGATGCAGGTAATCCAGAAAGTCGTCGGTGATTTTGGCAATTGGAATGTTGTAAATATCCAGTTCATCCCGTTCAATAAAAAACAGGAGCAAGTCGAACGGCCCTTCGAAAGCCGGGAGCTTTATGGTAAATGTGTCGGACAAAATGGATGCTGGTAGCACCGGCTTTAGCCGGTCCGGTTAGGTGGCCTTTAGGCCGCCGTTTAGTGGTGGTTTATAGTTTTTAAACAAAGGTTCATCGGGCACAAATTTATTCAATTCATATGAAGTTTTTAAGGTATCAAGTGGCGGCGGCCTAAAGGCCACCTTACGGGACCGGCTAAAGCCGGTGTTACCAGTATCCAGCATCACGCATCCAGCATCAAATCCTTGCCAATATCCCTTCTGAAGTACTTGCCTTCGTAGTTGATCGCCTTTGCGTTTCGTTTTGATTTTCGCACGGCGGAAGGGATGTCTTTGCCAAAACTGGTAAGGGCGATGACGCGGCCGCCGTTGGTAACCACTTCGCCTTTGGCATTAATGGTGGTGCCTGCATGGAAAGCGACGCTGCCTTTCACCTGATCGAGTCCGCTGATTACTTTTCCTTTTTCATAATCGCCTGGATATCCGCCGCTGACGAGGAACACAGTGGCGGCTGTTTTGCGGTCAACGTTGATTTTGACCCGACCCAGCGACCCTTTGGCGCATTTTTCAAATAATGTAACCAGGTCGTTTTTCAGGCGAGGCATCACAACTTCCGTTTCCGGATCGCCCATTCGGCAATTATATTCAATGACGAAAGGTTCGCCGTTTACTTCAATCAGGCCGAAGAAAATGAAACCTTTGTAAACGATTTTTTCCTTGCGCAGGCCGTTCACCGTGGGTTGAATGATGCGGGTTTCTACCTTTTCCCACATGGTTTGATCCACGAACGGTACCGGACTAACAGCGCCCATACCGCCGGTATTCGGGCCTTTGTCTTTTTCACCGATGCGTTTGTAGTCTTTGGCTTCTGGCAGAATTTTGTAGTTTTTGCCGTCGGTAAGTACAAAAACGCTGAATTCAATGCCACTCAGGAATTGTTCCACCACCACCCGGCTGCTCGATTCGCCGAATTTGCCCCCCAGCATTTCGCGGAATTCACGCACGGCTTCTTTGTGGCTTTTGGCGATGATTACGCCTTTGCCTGCTGCCAGTCCATCGGCTTTGAGTACGATAGGCAAGCTGTGTTGTTTGAGGTATTTCACACCTTCTTCAATCTCTGTGGCGCTGAATTCCCGGTACGCAGCTGTGGGTATGCTGTGGCGTTCCATAAATTGTTTGCTCCAGGCTTTGCTGCCTTCCATCACCGCCCCGGCTTTTGACGGGCCGATAACCGGAATATGTTGCAATTCAGCGCGTTCGTGGAAATAATCCCAAATACCCCGTACGAGCGGCTCTTCGGGCCCCACAACGACCATATCGATTTGGTTTTTCAACACAAAATCGGCCACGGAAGGAAAGTCCAGCGGGTTGAGGGGCACATTGGTGCCGCATTCGGAGGTGCCGGCATTACCCGGACCGATAAATAACTGGCCGCAACGTTTGCTGCGAGATAGTTTCCAGGCAAGGGCGTGTTCGCGGCCACCGGAACCAAGAAGAAGGATACGTTGAAGAGACATGTTTTGTTTTTGATTGAATTATACCCGCTCAATCACGATAGCCGTAGCGCCGCCGCCGCCGTTGCAAATAGCGGCCAGGCCGTATTTACCGTTTTTTTGTTGCAATACGTTGGTCAGGGTAGTTACGATACGGGCGCCGGAAGCACCGAGTGGGTGGCCTAGGGAAACCGCGCCGCCGAACACATTGGTTTGGTCGTGGCTGATGTCCATCACCTGCTCGAAAGCCATGGTGACTACCGAGAACGCTTCGTTGACTTCAAAAAAGCTGATATCATTTTTGGTAAGGCCGGCCATTTTCAGGGCTTTGGGCGCTGCGATGGTGGGTGTGGTGGTAAACCATTCCGGCTCCTGTTCGGCGTCGGCGAAGCCACGGATTTTGGCGATCGGGGTCAGTCCCAGGCGTTTGACGGCCGCTTCCGATGCCAGGATGAGAGCAGTAGCGCCGTCATTGATCGTGCTGGCATTGGCGGCCGTCACGGTACCATCGGGGGTGAAAGCCGGGCGCAAGCCAGGTATTTTATCGAACATCACCTTTTTATATTCTTCATCCTCGAGGATCTGGATGGGGTCGCCTTTTTTCTGGGCGATGCTGACCGGCACGATTTCGGCTTTGAACAGACCGGCTTCGGTGGCGGCTGCTGCGCGTTTGTACGAGTCGATGGCGAAGGCATCTTGCGCTTCGCGGCTGATTGCGTATTTCACGGCGGTAGCATCGGCGCACACGCCCATGGCTTTTTGGTTGTACACATCGGTGAGGCCGTCTTTGGCCAGGCCGTCGACGAGCTCGCCGTTGCCGTATTTGTATCCCCAGCGGGCATTGGGCAGGTAGTAGGGAATTTGCGACATATTTTCCATGCCACCGGCCACGACGATATCGTTCAGGCCGAGCATGATGGATTGGGCGCCGAGTGAGATGGCTTTCATACCGGATGCGCACACTTTGTTGATGGTGGTGCAGGGGATGTTGTCAGGCAGTCCGGCAAAGCGGGCGGCCTGTCGCGCGGGCGCCTGTCCGAGGTTGGCGCTGACGACATTGCCCATGAGCACTTCGTTGACCTGATCGGCGGGAACGCCGGCTTTTTCGAGGGCGCCTCTGATGGCGGATGCGCCGAGTTGAGTGGCGGAAACGGCGGAAAGAACACCGCCAAAGCTACCGATGGGCGTGCGGACGGCGGAAACGATAAATACTTCTTGCATGATCTTTTTTGTTAGGAGGCGCAAAGGTAGGGAATTCGGTGTGAGTGTGGGTGTGTTGTGTGGGTGTGGGATTTGATGTTACGCCGCAGCGCATCGCGCCGCAATATTTGTAGCAAACGGCACACAGGTTTTTGTAGGTGCATCGCGCCGTAACATTTGTAGGCGCATCGCGCCGCAATATTTGTAGCAAACGGCACACAGGTTTTTGTAGGTGCGTAGCGCCGTGATATTTGTAGGCGCATCGCGCCGTGATATTTGTAGCAAACGGCACACAGGTTTTTGTAGGTGCGTAGCACCGTAACATTTGTAGGCGCATCGCGCCGTAATATTTGTAATCGCCAAAATATCGGTTGCCGCAAATCATCAAAATATGTTACGGCGCGATCCGCCTACAAATATCACGGCGCGATGCGCCTACAAATATCACGGCGCGATGCGCCTACAAATATCACGGCGCGATGCGCCTACAAATATCACGGCGCTACGCACCTACAAATATCACGGCGCTACGCACCTACAAATATCACGGCGCGATGCGCCTACAAATATCACGGCGCTACGCACCTACAAATATCACGGCGCGATGCGCCTACAAATATCACGGCGCGATGCGCCTACAAATATCACGGCGCGATGCGCCTACAAATGTTACGGCGTAATATTATGGATGAAACCATATTCAATTATTCCCAACCCAAAACATCGTCAAAAAATTTGAATACGTATTCATTTTTGAAATCAATCTCGTTTTTACGGAGGATTTCCAGATATTCTATTCGAAAAGGTATGTGGCTGTGATGCCTTTCCTGATTCAAAATATATTTTACCACGGAATCGATTTGAGATTTGGAGTGTGTAAATGCTCCGTAACCTCTCTGCCATTCGAATTTGACGGGTGAAAGATTATTTATTTTTACCCAGGCATTACTGGATGTTTTAATTAATTCAACCAAATCCGGAATCAGCTGGTTGACATTGTAGCCAATGAAAATATGGATATGATCGGGCATTGATCCAATTGCCAACATTTTATGACCCTGGTTTTGGACAATTCCCGTGATATACATTTCCAATTCATTTTTCCAATCTTTCCGGATGAGTGCCTGGCGGTTTTTAACCGCAAATACAAGGTGGACGTAACATTGCGTGTAGGTGTTTGCCATAATGATGAAGCGTTTAAATGATGATACCGATTATACCAAATTACAGGAATTTTTGGTCATGTCCAAATATCATTTTTAGGCGCAGCACGCCGTGATATTTGGACACTTTGCTGAAACGTTGCTAATTTTATGGAATTAAAAGGTCGGAAAGGCATGTTTATGCTCAACCATTTTCGATAGAATTGAATATAAATTGCCCTAACACTTATGAAACAATCGTTTTTTATACTCTCCCTGTTGTTTTTCCCCCTAACGGTTACGTTCGGACAAGCGGATTACTACCCGACTAAAGTTGGGAGTGTCTGGCATTTTGAATTCCAGCCGTATCCAGATCTGCCAACTTTTGAAGCATCCCAAACCATTAATGAAATTTCAAAAGATTGTTGCAGTCAGGGAGATGCATATTCGTTGTCCGGTTTGCGACCAATGGGACTTACGAACCCAGTTATCAAAGCAAATGGCGTTGATATTTCCGATAGTTGCCAGACTGATCAGGTTGTTTATTACAAAAAGCAATATGCCAATACGGGGACGCTTTCAAACTTTATGTATTTCTCCTCTCCTGCGGTCAGGACTGTAACTTTTGCAGGAGCCGTAAGCGTACCGGCCGGGGTTTTCCAAAATTGTTATAAAATAACTACCATCGTAGACAATACGTCGAATACAACATCTTTTTATGAATACATGGCTCCAAACGTCGGGTTAATAAAATTTGATGCCTACGCAGACTTATTTACAGGTCAACAAATATATGTGTTGAATATGGAACTTACTTCCTATTCCATTCCCGGCAACAATGTTTCAGGAGTATTCAACATCAGCCACAACTACAAGCCGAATTTGTTGAATTATGAATCGGTGAAAGAGATTACACCGTCGACCCCACAGGCCGATGCCTATTTCTCCGTTTGCGCCGATAGTGCCAACGCTTCAGTTTTTGTTTTAGAAAAAGTGGGAACTAACGGGATGGATTTTCAAAATATCACCCTGGAAGTTGACCCCGATTCTACCTTGAATGGCAGTTTTACATTGTTATCAAGTACGGCCACTGAGGCTGTTTTTGAATATAGACACCCTTCAAAAATACCCAATAATGGGGTTTTATATGACTCCATCAACGTGTACATCAATTATGCAGGCGATCAAATAGAATGTTTACCAATCCGGATCTACCGACCTCCGGTAATTCTGATACACGGATTGAAATCGGATAGCGAAACGTTCTCCAATATGGCGGCAACATTAATCAACCCGGCTGCTCGCAGGTATCAAACTTCTCAGGTATTGGCATTCGATTACCGGCACACCAATGTACATTCCTTTGAAACCAATCGTTATCGCTTAAGAATTGCCATCGATGATGTGTTAGCGCAATTGAGAACAAATATGAAATGCGTGGCCGGCAAAGTTGACGTAGTGGGGCATAGCATGGGCGGATTGTTATCGAGAATCTATATTCAAAGTGCAACCTACAAAAATGATGTGCATAAACTGATCACCCTTAATACGCCGCATTGGGGCTCTCCAGCTGCTAATTTTTTAGTACAACAGTTAGGTTGCGAC
This sequence comes from Saprospiraceae bacterium, assembly GCA_016787465.1. GTDB lineage: Bacteria > Bacteroidota > Bacteroidia > Chitinophagales > Saprospiraceae > M3007. The sequence continues at coordinate 19,235 of JAEUUR010000435.1, forward strand.
TATTACAAATTATTCTATCCGGTACCCAATTGTCAGGAAAACGCCATCATTGATCTGCAGACTATTAGTGCGCCTCTTTTTTACATGAATAATTCCGTCAACCCCAATATTAAAGTTCCGAGCCATGCCATTGGTACTATATCCTCGTACAGCAATTTCGTTTCATATAATTCACCTGCACTTCATCAATTTGAAACTTCGTACGTGAGCGCACTGATCAATTCCGTAAATAACGGCAACCCGGTCTTTGATCTGTTTGATGGTGAAAACAACGATCTGGTAGTTTCCTTGAGCAGCCAACTGGGTGGGCTCCCAAGCGCCAATACCAGTGTTTTTCAATCCCAGTGGCATGGTTCTACCAAAAACCAGCAAGTCATCAACCGGGTTATCCAATTACTGAACGCCCCAGGCAATGGGAACTTGTTTTCAAAATATAAGTTTAAGGGGCCAGGGCAAAACGCTGTTCAGGAACCCTCGGAAAACATGGATGCGTCGAACAGTGTCGCCAGTATTCACATTCAGGCGCCCGCCAATAACGCAGGGTATCCGGTGAATGCCAACTTCACCATCTCACTCCAAACTACCGGACCAATCCATAAAATTGCAGTGGTGGTGGGCTACGACGATTCCAGTGTGCTTTTTGGTAAACAACATGCGGGAAGCAACCAGTTTCAGGTCGATACTTTCTTTTCTCAACCCGGATTAAAACATGTGATGGCCATCGGGTTGGATACTTTGTCGGGAATCTATTATTTTGATACGATTCAGGTTCAAATCGGTACAAATCTGCCGTTCATTTCACAAATCCGCGTTGAACCGAATCAACTCTTCCTCCCGCTTGGGAATTCAAAACCTGTTAAAGTGCTGGGCGTTACGGCTTCCGGCGAACTGGACATCACAGCGGTATCCGGTCTTGTTTACTATTTTGCCAACAACCGGGCTGCTCGTATTAATAATGAGGTTCAAGGGCTTGTTTTGGGAAATGATGTGTTAACCGTTCAGTATAATAACCTGTTCAGCAACCAGGTTTCCATTCAAATTGTAACATCTGAAACGGACAATTGTCTTGATTTTCAACCCCAGGTAGTTGTACAAGGCCCCACAGAGATTTGTAGCGGCGAACAAACGCTGATCATCGCCACCGGCGGTAATTCGTATCAGTGGAGCAATGGATCATCCGCATCGCAGATTGTAGTTTCCACCCCGGGCAACTATTTTGTAACCGTATCCGATATAGCCGGTTGCATTGCCGTGCTTCATCAAGAGATCGGGCAATCGTCCAGCCTCCCGATTTCTGCCAATTTCTCTCAATCAATTTCGGGTACCACCGTTACCTTTTCGAACACCACCCCACCGGTTCCCGGATTGAATTACAACTGGGATTTTGGCGACGGCGCCACCAGTACCTTGGCAAACCCCACACACACGTATGTAACCGGTGGGTTTTATACCGTCATTCTGACAGCCTACACAGATTGTTCGTCGGGCACCAAAAGCAAACTGATCAATACGGCTCCAACAGCTAATTTTACCGGAGAACCTCAAGCCGGATGTGCTTCCCTTGTCGTAAGTTTTGAAAATCAATCCAGTAACAACGCTGTAAGTTACCAATGGAGTTTTCCAGGCGGAATTCCCAGCAATTCATTTCAGATAAATCCGACCGTGGTTTATACAGTACCAGGTGTTTATACGGTTAACTTGACAGCTACCAATTCCAGTGGCAGCCAAACGACGGTTAAAACAAGCTATATTTATGTTCAGAGTTTGGCAAATGCACAATTTACATGGTCGGCAACAGGTTTGACCGCAACATTTTTCAACCTGACAGTCGACGGGGATTCTTATTTATGGGATTTTGGAGATGGAACCACGAGTACACTGGCGAATCCTGTGCACACATACGCCGCAACGGGCAGTTATCAGGTGAAACTCGTTGCAACCAACGAGTGCGGCTCTACGACTGTCACCAAAACGGTTTCCAATTTGATTGCGCCACCCGTTGCCTCATTTACGACGACGCCGGCAACGACTGGTTGTCCCCCACATGGTGTGCTGTATAGCAATACCAGTTCGGGTTCAAACAACAGTTACCAATGGTTATTCCCGGGCGGTTCGCCGTCGAGTTCAACCAATCAGTTGGTCGTTGTCTATTACAACACACCTGGCCATTACGACGCCACGCTCATTGTTACCAACCCCGGAGGAAGCGATACTTTACTAAAGGAAGATTTGATCCATATTCAAACACCTCCGCTGGCCGGCTTTTCCTTTGATATCGACGGGGCTGAAGTGTCATTTCAACCCACCTTTGTTCTGGAGCCCGTCAATTATCTCTGGAGTTTTGGCGACGGTGTTACCAGCACAGAAAAAGCGCCGGTACACGCTTACGCTGCCGACGGCGATTATGCAGTTACACTCACCGTTTCCAATGCCTGCGGCACGGTATCTTCGACGCAACCCGTACAAATTCAGACGGCTGTGCCCAGCGCTTTATTCATAGCCGACCAAACCACGGGATGTCAACCGCTGGTGGTTCATTTTGAAAATTTTTCAACGGGAAACTACACAACCATTGCATGGGAGTTCTCTGAGGGGATGCCTTTTACATCGAACGAGCCGAATCCGGTAGTAACATTTGAGACTCCAGGAGTACACTTTGCTCAACTGACGGTATCAAATACCAGCGGAGCCTTCAGCACCTATACCGAACTAATCTGGGTCGATCCGGTTCCGGTGGCGCAATTTACATCGATCAGCCAGGGAGGAGTGGTTACGTTTGAGAACCAATCTCAATATGCAAGTGATTTTGTTTGGTATTTTGATGATGGCACAACCTCAACAGCCCAGGATCCGATCCATTATTACACGATTGAAGGACTTTACGAAGTAACCCTGGTGGCAAGCAATGCTTGCGGAGGCGATACAATAACCATTCCCGTCGTGGTACAGGGTGTAGCGCCGGGGGCACAGTTTTCAAATTCAATAGGCCAATCAGGGTGCATCCCATTTTCCACAACTTTTATGGATCAATCCACAGGAAATCCTACTTCCTGGCATTGGTTTTTTGAAGGAGGAAACCCATCTGAATCATTCGAACAAAACCCTTTCATAACCTATTATGAGCCCGGGAGTCATGGTGTGTATCTTGAAGTAAGCAATGCATATGGAACGAGCACTGTATTGAATCCGGATTACCTTATGTTGGAATCGGCGCCAATTAGTCAGTGGACTTTTACAAATCTCGGTTCAGAGCTGGTTGCTTTTTCCAATCTTTCGCAAATGGCCTCCAGTTATATTTGGAATTTTGGCGACGGCACAACCAGTACAGAGACATATCCGGTGCATCAATTTGAACAACCCGGTGAATATCAAGTCTCTTTGACGGCCTTCAATAATTGCGGAGCATCGACTATGGAGCAGATCGTTCAGGTTCAGGTTCAGGTTTCAGGGGTTTCGGAAATAAACCAATCCGGCAAGCTCAGGATTTTTCCCAACCCGGGCAGTGGATTGTGTACAGTTGAACCTGGGATTCAAGAAATGGAAACTTATATCCTGAGCATGCGGAACATGCAGGGCATGGAGGTGCTCCGTGAAACCATTAGAGCTACCGCATCATTTTCATTGGATGCAAGGTACCTTCCTAATGGAGTTTATCAAGTTAATCTGGTGACAGGTAAGGGTGATGTTTTGAGGGATATGATGGTGATACAGCGGTAAATATTGCAGCATGTGAAAGTGTCCAGGAACTATCTCAACGATTACTTTGCCAACTTTAACTATTTCCCTAAACTTGCCGACACAAATACTCCCGCATGAAACTAATCCTGCAAACACCCGGTAGAGCACTGCATCCGGCGTATCGCGTTCAAAACGTGGAACGCACGCGCCTTGAACGGTTTAAAACCGAGCTTGTCCTGCTTCTTGAACACCTCGGCCATGCAGAGGCTGAAAGCGAAGAACACCTTAAAAACATCGTCTCCGATTTTCTCAAGGGCGCTTATTACCGGGATGAGCATTTTGTGAATACCAAAGACCGGCAGGATCTGGTGATTCACAACGGTCGAACCGCCAAAGACAACGTGGGCGTAATCATCGAAACCAAAAAACCGGGTAACAAGGCCGAAATGATGACGCCCGAAAAACCCAACGCCAAAGCGCTGAACGAACTCCTGCGATACTACCTCAACGAACGCATCAAAGCCGAAAACAAGGAAATCCGCCACCTCGTCGTGACCGATATCCACCAATGGTATATCATCGACGCCGCGTACTTCGAAAAACAGGTGTACGCCAACTCAAAACTCCTCAAACAATACGCTGATTGGTCGGAAGGAAGGCTCGGCGCCGCCAATACCGACTGGTTTTACAAGGAAATCGCCGCACCGTTTTTTGAAAAAGAACTACCCGAATTGCCCTGCTGCCACTTCGACCTGCGCAACTACGCCGAAGCCGCCGGAAATACCGACCTCCAGGATGACGAACAACTGCTCGATTTGTTCAAAATCCTGTCGCCGGAGCATTTGCTCAAAAAACCGTTCGCCAACGACAGCAACACCCTCAACAAACATTTCTACGACGAACTGTTGTACATCCTGGGGCTGGAGGAAATCAAAGAGGGCGGCAAAAAAATCATCGACCGAGCCGATAAACGCCGCCACGACGGCAGCCTGCTCGAAAATACCCTCAGCGAACTGGAAGTCAGCAATGCCTGGCGCGATGTGCCCGACCTCGAACAATACGGCGACAGCCCGGAAAAACAACGGTTCAGCATCGCCCTGGAGCTTTGTATCACCTGGCTCAACCGCATCCTGTTCCTCAAACTGCTGGAAGGCCAGCTCCTGCGCTGGCGCAACCAATCCATGCGCCTGCTCACCCCCGAGCGCGTGCGCGACTTCGACGAACTCAACGAACTCTTTTTCCATGTACTGGCCGTGCCGGAAGCCGAACGCCGCGAATCGGTGGCTAAAAAATTCGGCGAAGTACCCTACTTGAACAGCTCCCTGTTCGAACAGACAGAACTCGAACGCCGCACGTTCCGGATCTCCGCCCTCAAAGACCGGCTCGACATGCCCCTGGCGTCTAATACCGTCCTGCTCGACGGCAACGGCAAACGCCGCGACGGCCGCATGCTCACGCTGCTCTACCTGTTCGAATTCCTCGATGCCTACGACTTCAGCAGCGACGCCAAAGCGCGTATTCAGGCGGAAAACCGCGCCGTGATCAACGCTGCCGTGCTGGGCCTCATTTTTGAAAAAATCAATGGATACCGCGACGGCTCGTTTTTTACCCCCGGCTTCGTGACGATGTACATGTGCCGCGAAACGCTGCGCCGGGCCGTGTTGCAAAAATTCAACGAGCGGTACGGCTGGGAATGCGCCAATGTGGAACAAGACCTGCACAACGCCCTGCTGCGACACAAAACGCCGCTCGACGAGGCGCACGAGGTGATCAACAGCCTGCGCGTCTGCGACCCCGCCGTGGGCAGCGGTCACTTCCTCGTCAGTGCACTCAACGAACTGATTGCGGTGAAAAGTGATCTGGGTATCCTGCGCGATGCAAGCGGCAAACTGTTGCCCCTGAACGCCGTGGTGGGCAACGACGAACTCATCCTGACCGACGCAAACACCGACCAGCCCATCGAATACCGACCAGGCAACACCAGCTCGCAGCGGATTCAGGAAGCCCTGTTTCAGGAAAAACAAACCCTGATCGAAAACTGCCTCTTCGGCGTGGATATCAACCCCAAATCGGTGATGATTTGTCGGCTCCGGCTGTGGATCGAGCTGCTGAAACACGCCTTTTTTACAGCAGAAAGCGGATACAAACGCCTCGAAACCCTGCCGAACATCGACATCAACATCAAAGCCGGCAACTCGCTGGTGAGCCGCTTTGCGCTCGATGAAGACCTGTCGGAGGTGTTCCGCAAACAAAAATTCAGCCACGCCGATTATTTGCTGGCCGTACAATCGTACAAAAACGTGCGCACCCAAGCCGGCAAGGAAGACCTCCGGTCGTTTATTCATAAAATCAAAGACGAATTCCGGCAGACGGTGTTCAATCGAAATCCGTTTGCCAAATCGCTGTCGCAAAAACGCGGACAACTGGTGCTGCTCGACAACAACCTCGACCTGTTCGGCGAAGCCAAAAAAGACGCGGAAACCGTGAAGAAGGAAAAGGCCAAACTGAACGCCGAAATCGGCGCACTGGAGGCTCAGCTCGAGGAATACAAATCGGGGCCGATGTACCGCAATTCCTTTGAATGGCGGTTTGAGTTTCCGGAAGTACTGGACGACAAAGGCAATTACCGCGGGTTTGATGTGGTGCTGGGAAATCCGCCGTATATCCGGCAGGAAGAGCTGGGCGCGTTTAAACCACATTTCCAAAATCACTACGAAACCTTTGCCGGCACGGCCGACTTGTATGTGTATTTTGTTGAGCGCGGCATGAACATCCTGCGGCCGGGCGGGCATTTCAGCTACATCCTGCCGAACAAATGGATGCGCGCCGGCTATGGCGACAAGCTCCGGCAGTTTGTCAAAAAAAGGCGTATCGACGGCATTTGCGACTTCGGCGATTTGCCGGTGTTTGAAGAGGCAACCACTTACCCCTGCGTGCTGGAGCTGAGCCGGGCGGAAGCAAACAGCTCGTTTCCGGCGGCCAACGTCGATACCCTGCAATATGAAACGTCGCTGGGCGATTATGTACAAACCCGGCGCTTTTCGGTGGGTTTACAGGGCCTGAGCGATTCGGGCTGGACGCTGAGCAACCAATCGGTGCAGCAACTGCTCGACAAGTTGCGCGCCGCCGGTACGCCACTGGGTGAATACGTGCAAGGGAAAATTTACAGAGGCGTTTTAACCGGTTTGAACGAAGCGTTTGTGATTGATGCGGCGACCCGCGCGCGCCTGATTGCGGAAGATCCGAAAAGTGAAGCGGTGATTAAGCCGTTTTTGGCGGGGCGGGATATTAAGCGGTATCAGACGCCGGTGAGTGATAAGTATTTGATATTATTTGAAAAAGGGGTAACCAACCGGAATAAGGGCGAACAAGCGCCCGAGCAGTGGCTATCAACGGCATATCCGGCCGTTTACAATTGGCTGAAGGCTTTTGAAGTGGCCGCGCAAAAAAGGGCCGATAAAGGGGATTATTGGTGGGAATTGCGGGCTTGTGAGTATTATGGGGAGTTTGAGCGGGAGAAGATTATGCTTCCAGACATAGCTATAAAAATGGAGGCATTGTATGACACATCGAAAGCATTCTGTGTAAATACGGCATACATGATTCCTGTTGATGACAAATATTTACTTGGATTATTAAACTCCACAGCTGTTTTGTTTTTCTATTCTAATATAACATCTTCAATACGAGGTGGTTATCTTAGATTTATTAATCAATATTTAACTCAAATTCCGATTCCTGAAACAAACGTTTCTGCGAAGCAACAAGTAGAATCCCTCGTCACCCAAATTCTCGCTGCCAAGCGCAATGATCCGTTGGCGGATGTGTCGGGCTTGGAGATGGAGGTTGATCGGGTGGTGTATGGGTTGTATGGGTTGACGGAGGAGGAGGTGAAGGTGGTGGAGGGGGCGTGAAATTTGTGATTCGCGAATCGCGAAGCTAAAGTGCATTACAATAATTTAATTTTAAGTTAGAGATTTTTTCTCTCAAATTAAATACTAGAACGATATTGTGAATTAATTTTCGTATTTTTGTAATTCAAAGAGAAAAAATCTCGAAAATGATTGTAAGATTCACAGTTTCCAATTTTCTTTCTTTCAAGGAGCCGGTCGAATTTAACATGCTTACCGGCAGCCCTCGCCGCCTGGACCATCATGCCTACGAGCCTGCGGAGGGTGTTGAATTGCTAAAAATGGCGGCTATTTACGGCGCCAATGGCGCAGGAAAGTCGAACCTGGTAAAAGCGATGCTTTTTTTGCGCGACTTAGTCACAAAGGGGTGGTTATCTCCCACCACTTTTCAATTCAGGCTTGCGGCAGACTCGGCCGACCAACCAACCTCGTTTGAGGTCGAATTCCTGTGTGAAGGCCGAATGTATTTGTACGGGGTCGATTTGGCGTCCAATTATATTTTGGAAGAATGGTTGTATCAAACCCAGCAGGGCAAGAGCGATAAAATCATTTTTCATCGGTACACGAAAGATGGAAAGACCTTGATAGAGACAACGCCGTTGTTCACGAAAACAGACGAACAACGGCTAATGGTAAGGCTTTATGAGCAAGATCTTTTGAAACCGACGGAGGCATTGCTGCGCGTTTGGGGCGAGTCAAAATCTGATTTCGGGCCTGTGAAAGAAATCTTTTCCTGGCTTGCCAAGTCCTGGACGATTTTGTTTCCTCACTCAACCACCAATGGCATTGTATGGGGGTTGTTAACCAACCAGAAGTTTTTCGACTTTGCTAAGGAAATGATGTGTTCGTTTCATACAGGCATCGTTGATCTGGAGGTTGTGACACTTGGGTTAAAAGAATTTTTCGGGGAAAACTCCAATAACCTTCGGGAAGTTGAATCCAAATTTTCGCAGGCGGAAGCTGCCGGAGAAAACCTGATTATCAAAAACAATGATTTACGGGAAGAAGTGCTCATTGTTCGTGAAGACGGACAAATCAGGGTAAAAAGGCTCTTGTTAATGCATGAAGGCCCAAAAGGGCAGCTCACGCCGTTTACGATCTTTCAAGAGTCGGACGGCACACGAAGGTTACTGGAATTGGTTCCGGCTTTCTTCCGCGCTATTTTTGAGCCCGTTCCGGTGATTATTGACGAAATAGAACAAGCTATTCACCCGGTGATGTTGCGAGAGCTGGTGTCCAAGTTTTCTCAGAACAAACAAACCAAAGGGCAGCTTATTTTTACCACCCATGAAGCGCACTTGCTCGATCAGGAATACCTGCGTCAGGATGAGTTCTGGTTTGTGGAAAAAAGCCCGGAAGGTGCAACATCGCTGACTCCACTCAGCGATTTTAAAGATGTTCGGTATGATCTTGACTTGCGGAAAGGGTATTTATTGGGTCGTTTTGGCGCAATACCCTTTACCGGCGATCTTCGTCAATTAAACTGGGATACATATGCCGAAACGGAACAACAATAGAGCATATAAAAGAGCAGAAGGTCATCGGGACGCCCGGTTGTTTATTATTGTAGCGGAAGGGGAGCGGGAGGATTTATATTTTGGCTGGTTTGACCGTAGAAATCAACGCATTCGGGTGCAATTAGTGCCGAGAGAGGGACAGGCTTCCGCTCCCAAACATTTTATTGCAAGAATCAATCAATATTTCAATTCATCTGAAGACGCTCAAAGTACTGGCGACTATATTTGGTTTGTGTTGGATATTGATCGTTGGACGCGTGAATCTATTAACGAGCTTATTGAGTTTTGCAGACACACTGAAAACTGGCATATTGCCATTAGCAATCCCTGTTTTGAAGTTTGGCTCAATTTTCATGGCGGCGCTTTACCGGAAGCTCAAAGTTGCGATGACCTGAAAACGTTACTAAACAGTCGAATCCGGGGCGGTTTTCATCCCAATACGATTTGTCCGCTGATTAATACGGCGATTGAATACGCCAAAGCAGCGGACACCCACCCGGATCAGGATTTTCCGGATAATATGCAAACCAAAGTGTATAAGCTGGCCGAACAAATGTTGGAGGTGTTGGGACGGAATTGGGTGTAGGCTGAATGAAAACTCATACGCTTTAAACTAACTAGTCTAATGCATCAAGAAGACACCACCAATTTAAAATTACTACTTCAACACCTTGAAACGCTAGTAATCATTGTGTTATTTTTATTGGGCGTTGCTGCATTCATATTTGGCGCAGCTCGTAGGTTACCATGGCCGGGGGGCGGAACTATTGATAGGCGCGGCAGCAATTTGCTATTGGGTATAGGGTCGATATTTATGCTGGTTGGTGGGGTGTGGTGGTATGTAAACTTCCAACCTCGAGTAGAGAAAAAGCCTAAAGATACAACACCTGTTACAGAAGCAGAAGGAAACAAGGATACGATGGGCACAGTGCGCAAGCGAACTAAAGGCCTAATTAATGAAAACTCCAATCCGGAGGAAATTAGCCTTAAAAACTATCCTCCACCGAATTACCTAGATTTTTATACCTTACACACAGGGCTAAAAAGGTCTATCTTAAAACCCATTGAAGTAGAAAATAAAGCAAAATATATATCAAAGGAAACGATAATAATTGAAAAAAATCAACCTTATTTGTTGATAGAGTTTCGAGCGGATTCTACACTATTCACAAATAAAACAGAATTTAAACTCTATTTTAATGCCACATCCGCAGCCTTGTTCGATTCGTCTGAGTCTTCACCAGAAGGTTGGCAGCCAGAAATTGAACCTCCATTTTATTTTTACCGCGCACAAACGCGTTACCTGCATCCTTTTAAAATGCTACTAAAATGAACAGGACATTTATTATTGCATTTGTAATCTTAACTTTTGCTAAAAATAGTTACGCTCAAAGAGTCTCGTTATCTTCAGCATCACCTTGTGACACTACGATTTCATTATTGATCAATATTGCAGACTTATTTAAGGAGGAGAATCCGCACTATTATCAGATAATAGAACAAAAATGTCTCGTTTATTCTGATCCGCGCAGGAGGGACTTCATATTTTCAAAAGAAGCAAGTTTGATTCCAAGGCACTTATCCTCCAAGCCTCCATCCGATTTTATGGTTAAATTAGAGATGGGTAAAGATTATTACGATGAATTAAGTGATGATTTAATTATTGACATGTACCTTGAATTATTCTTAAACAAAAGGATGACTAAAACGGGGGCAGATTCAACAAAGAGTTTTAGGCTTAAATTCCAATTTTCTAAAAATTTGTTTAGAAAAATAGGCAATACATATCATTATATTCAAATAGTTCCAATTGCTTACCCTGAAAACCTCACCATTCCAGCTATCAGTCTCGACATTCAGGACAAATTAGCCGGTTTGCAATTTTATTACGATTTCGATACCAGTACAAATACAAAGGATGATTCGTTGAACTGGCGTTTCAAAGAGGTATATGCGCCTTGTTCGCATCAGGATAGCGCTTATGTTCGCGCCATTAAGTATTTGGACGAACTTGTATTGAACAGAAGCGCCGCAATTTCACATAGCATCGAACAGATAGACGATCTGATGCGGTTGTATTTATTCACAAAGGAATACCTGGAGCCAGGGTCTTTTTACAAAGAGGAAGCGACAAAATTGGCTGCCGCTGTGACAGTGATGGAATTTGAAAAAGCGTACCTTATAAACGACAGCCTGAGCACGTTGCTTCGCATATCCAGAAATTCACTTCAGCAATATGAAAAAACAATGGAGCGTTTGCGTTCTTGTCACGTTCGTTCTAAAGTTATGCTACTCCGCCAAGGTGTTTTGCTCCCTTCGGATCATGACGAAAATATTTGGTTGTACAGAGAGGGTTATGACCAGGAAAACGGCCGATATGGCAGAGCCAGTTTTGGCGCTTTTGCAGTACCTGCCCGTTTGAGGTTAAATTCATCGGCAAGATTTAGTAATGATTTTACCATCGGAGCATCTTTCCATCAGCCGTGGCCAAAAAATCCTGGATTGGAAACTGTATTCGGATTGGGCCTTTCTGCCATAACAGTTGACAGCATTAATAGTCAAAAAGGCTTAAAAATGGCAGCTTTTACTCAAGTACTGGGTATTGCGTATAGTCCAATGGGTAACCATTTTCAATTAGGGTTGTTTTTTGGATTGGATATTGGTCGTTTTCCGGAAAGTCAAACAATCCCTTGGATAGCAATCGGAGCAGCGTATCGCTTGCGGAAACCTGTGATTATTCCTAAAAGACCTGTTGAAGGCAAATTTGATCCTTTGTTGAGAGGGTAATGGCCTGTAAATCAAAAGGATGTGAAATTGTTGAAGATTTGATATTGGTAATTTTATATTTGCTATGCTGGAATGGTTGTCATTGAAATAATCTGTCACACCGCCATCCTCGATGGATTAACCTTTCAGATCATAGACCGTTTGAAACGCCCTCCAATATCTAAGCTAACCTAATTCATCAACACCATGAATTACTTCAAACCTGTATTCCTCCTTGCACTCCTTGGCCTTTTCACCGCCTGCCAAAAAGAACCCCTCGATACCCAATCCATCGAATGCGCCGAAAAAGTGGATGCATTTCGAAATTTTACCCTCGGTCGGGGTCTTACCAAGGCTTACATCCTTTCCGGCTCTAACATCTCTACCACCGACGCTTCTTTTTCCGGAACCATCACCATCGAAGGTAACAGCCTGAAATTGGTTGACGATTCGAACGACCCATCCTACGACGAAGCTTATTTCGACCTCTGCCTGATGATCGGCTACCGCGAAATCGGCGCCAACGCCGTGGCGATCTATTTTTGAACCCCCGCGATCATGGCCCGAAATGACGCATATTTGTCTGGGCATGTTGCTGCAATTCCGGCATCTTTGTAGCCTGAATCGCTCCGCAACATGACTATTCGCCTTGCTAACCCCTCCGACCTACCCGCCCTGGCCCGCGCATTTTCGGCCTATCGTGTCTTTTATGGCCAACCCGATCAACCGGAAGAAGCCCAAGCTTTCCTGCGCGAACGCATGGAACGCAGCGAAAGCGTTGTTTTTATTGCCGTCGATAACGATCGCATCGCCGGGTTCACCCAGCTGTACCCCTCCTTCACCTCCGTCGGCATGCGGCCCATCTGGATTCTGAACGACTTGTATGTGTATGAGGATTACCGCAAACAAGGCGTCGCACAGGCCTTGATCGAGGCGGTGCTGGAATACAGCCGGCAAACCGGCCGCAAAAAAGTAGCGCTCGCCACTGCGTACGACAATGTGCAGGCACAACGCCTCTACGAACGCATCGGCTTTGTACGCGACCCGTTTTATAACTACGAAATCCTGACGGAACACCATGCTCACACCTGAAATCAAACACTACATCGACCATTGTGTGCTCTGCTGGCTGGCCACCTGCAACGCAGCGCTCGTGCCCAACGTTTCCCCCAAAGAGGTGTTTACCTACGCCGGCGATCATACCCTGCTCATTGCCGATATCGCGTCGGCTGGCTCGGTGCGGAATGTTGAGCAGAATCCCAACGTTTGCGTGAGTTTTGTGGAGGTGTTTATCCAAAAAGGGTTCAAGCTGATCGGGAAAGCCCGGGTACTGCGTCCTGGCGATGCCGATTTTGCCCCAAGCCTCGAACGCCTTCTGCCGCTGGTTTCCGAAGAATTTCCCATTCGCTCGATCTTTTCAATCGATGTGCAACGCACCGAACGCATCCTGGCGCCCAGCTACTTTTTATTCCCCGACACCACTGAGGAACAACAAATTGAAAGCGCGCTAAAGTTGTACCATGTTGAACGAAAGGTTTAAAATCGACGTTTACATTACAGTATAAACCAATAACTACTTTGAATGGAACAGAAAATCAAATACCTGCTAACCGCGCTCGTTTTTTTGGCTTTGGCTGTTTATTACACCAATACCGGAGGGAATATTTTGGGCCCGATCGGTATTGCCATTTCAGGGGTTGCGATTGCGGTTTTTTTTCTTCGTATCATATTCCCGAATGCGAAATGGCTCCACGTCCAAACAAAGCCCCCACGCCCTTTTCAGGAAATTTACGATGATCTGGGTATATTCACTTACGACGATGACGGGTTCAATGTGCAATTCGATAAAAAAACGTCGCTGTATGCCCGCTGGGAAGAAATACAAACCATAACGGCTTACAAAATGAGCCATCATTACCCCGATAGCTTTTTGATGCCGGTATATTGTACTCCACCCAAAGTTTTTCAATTATCAAAAGAGATACCGGGCTTCTACCAATTTTTGGAACGTTGTAATACCCACCTCCCAGCCATCGATAAAACCCGCACGCAATATCTCCTGAACTTGGCTACTGCGCCAGATTTCATGCTTATATACGACCGCCTGGGAAGAAGCGTGGAGGAGTGGGAGCAGGCGATTACTGAGAAGAATGAATATCCGTAACCTTGGCGCCTGAAACCGTGTCCAATCTCCGGTTTTATCCCACCACCTTGATGATGCGCCATTTCTTGACATTCCTCCTTTGCCTCGGAACCTGCTTCTCATTCACACAAACCCTTTCCCAAAAAATCAACGCCGTGGAAAACGGACTGCTGGAAGCCCGGGAATTGATTTTTTCGGACAGCCTGGTGCCTAAATTCAACATCCAGGAACGAATGGCGTACTACCAGATACCGGCCGTATCCATCGCCGTCATTAACAACGGCAACATTGAATGGGCCAAAGCCTACGGTTTTGCCGACCCTGCCGGCAAACGTGCAGCCGACACCGAAACGCTGTTTCAGGTAGCATCTATCAGTAAATCCGTCAACGCCTTCGGCGTCATGCGGTTGGTACAATCCGGAAAACTATCGCTCGAAGCCGATATTCGCCCTTACCTGAAAACCTGGGCGTTTCCCGACAATATCTATTCCCAAGGGAAAACCATCACCCTCAAACACTTGCTCAGCCATACGGCCGGTTTGGGAGCCCGCGGTTTCATGGGTTATGCACGCACGGCGCCACTGCCTACCATCAACCAAATCCTGGACGGCGAAGCGCCGGCCAACAGCGATCCGGTGATTCCTATTCAGGAACCAAACATCCAGTTCAGCTACTCCGGCGGTGGCACTACCCTGATCCGGAAAATACTCGACGATCAAATCAGTACCAATTACGACAGCCTGTTTAACGCGTTGGTTTTCAAACCGCTGCGCATGAAAAACAGCACGTTTGCACAACCGCTCTCGCCGCGCTGGAAAAACTACGCCGCGGCCTGCAATAACCAGGGCCAGCCCTTTGAAGGTGGTTATTTCGTGTACCCCGAGCTGGCGCCCGACGGACTTTGGAGCACCGCCACCGACCTGGCAAAATTTGTATTGGCCATTCAGGCGTCGGTGCAGGGCAAGGAGGGCGCGCTGTTGTCGGAAACCGTTGCCAGGGAAATGCTGACCCCAGTTTTGCCTAATTCAAATAACGCCCTTGGAGTATTTGTACAGCAAAAAGGCGGGGAACAATACTTCACCCACAGCGGGGTTAACCAGGGGTTTCAAGCCGATTATTACGGCAGTTTTACTAACGGTCGTGGGGTAGTGGTATTGACGAACTCCGACAATGGTTCGAAGCTGATCCAGGAGATCGTCAACAGCGTTGCGGTGGTAAACGGCTGGGAAGGGTTTTATGCACCCATTGAAAAGAAACTCATCCAGGTTTCAGAAGCCCAACTTGAAACCTATGCCGGCAACTTTGTCACAGAAGACGGCGCTTTGACCATCCAAATTGCCAAACAGGGGCAAGCGCTGCAACTGACGGCCCGTCGTTCTGAAAGAATGTATCCCATCGGCCCCGATACCTTTTTTATTGCATCCTCCCCCAACGATCAAATCGCATTTGTTAGCAGTCGGCACGACGGGAAAATCGATACCATGGAAGTTCGTTCACAAGGAGCGGTGATGTTTCGGGCAGTAAAAAAGCAATAACCCGGTCGGGAGCTGCTAAAAATCCAATGGTTACAACATGTTGTGCACACTGATGCCAGCCCGTTCCAAGCGCCGCTGAAGTGCTTCCCAAGTGGTTTTGTTCAGCGATCCTGCCACATATTTTTTGGAGCTGTAATCCATAAAAACGATACGCATCCGGTTGGCAAAGTTGGTATTTTCAGCAGGCTCGATTACGATTTCCTGGATGTCGCTCAGGCGGAACCGTTTTTTTACCCAGAAAAAATTGTGCATGCGGATGGTCAGGTAGCGGTCGGATACCTGAAAATAATGCATTTGAAAACTAAACCCGATCAATAAAATGAGTATCAAGATCCAGTGATAAACGTCGCCCACCCTGTAGAATCCGCGCCTCCAAATAATGTAAAGACTGCCAAGCAGCACAAAAATAGAAAGGCCTAACGTAGTAAGCCCTTGTTTAGAAAGGAATGCGTTTCCTGCGAACGTTTCCGGGGTTTCCCATTCCTGATCCAGCACATTCAAATCAGGCGTGCCGCTGTCAACCAGTGGATTGGTGCCCAGTGCATCTTTCCTCGTATGTTCAGGAGTCAAAACGTGTTGCTGAATGAACTGTTTAATTTCAGGCAAATTGCTGTAAAAGGCTTCAAACAAAACATGCTTTTTCCCGGTTTTTAGAATGAAAACGGAAGCGGGCATAGGAACGGGGTTGAACACCCTGAATGATGTGACGGTAACAAGCTCAATGTGTTTAATTTCTTTCCACAAATAAGTATCCCTTCCGAAGGAAATGGTTTGTTGGGTTACTTCAATCTTCGGGCAATTTTTGGTGTAACGGTATAAGTACCACAATAGAAAGGCGAGGGTACCCAAGGTAGCCGCACTGTACAAAATAACCTCTTCTCCGGACATATTCGGATCCAAAACCGAGGTCAAAAACAGTACTGAAACGAAAACAAGAAAAAGGCTTGGTACCCAAATGGAGAAATAGTAGCGTAAATTATAGTTTGACTGAAGGATATCCATAGAATATTTTTGTGATTCAAATGTATAGTATATTTTAATAAAAATCAAGTATGTCGCCTGAAATTTCCCTACGAACCGCAACAATTGCAGATGTAGACATCCTTCGTTATTGGGACGAACAGCCGCACGTCTTGGAATCCGACCCTAATGACGACTGGAATTGGGAAACAGAACTTCAACGCAATCCGCCATGGCGACAGCAATTGATTGCCATGCTAGAGGGGCGACCCATTGGTTTTGTCCAGATCATTGACCCTGCCCTGGAAGAAACGCATTATTGGGGCGATGTGCCTTCCAATTTGCGCGCCATCGATATCTGGATCGGCGAAGAACGGGATTTGGGCAAGGGATACGGCACGGAAATCATGAACCAGGCCATCCGAATCTGTTTTACCGAAGCATCCGTTCAGGCTATTTTGATTGATCCGTTGGCATCCAACCTCCGGGCGCACCGGTTTTATCAGCGACTGGGCTTTCAATTCATCGAACAACGAACGCTCGGCGAGTATGAGGACGACACCTTTGTTTTTCGCCTCGATCGAGCGCAATGGCAAAAGACAAATCCATCAATTATTTGAACATCGAAGGATGGCCTATCCAAAACCGCGCAGCGTCACAGCATGCTAACATCGATATTCCTTCAATATTCGGCGTTCGACATTCAATATCCTCCCGCGCAATCGTCTCCTCGTTCATCGGCTACGCCTTGCCATTTGCCGTTTGCCAGCCGGATAATGGCCTCCACCCGCCCGATCGATTCGCGAGGGTTCATGAGGTGGCCTTTGCGCGTCAGCGTCGCTTCTACTTCCTGACTGAAACAGTCTGTTTCATAGGAAATATGATCTGGTTTCCATTGATGGTGAAAACGTTTGGCTTGTACGGCTTCCGGCAGCGTTTGTCCGAACTCCGCCACATTCACCAATACCTGGAATACGCTGGTGGGAATGGTGGTGCCACCGGGGGTACCGAGTACCATCCAGGTTTTATTGGTACGGGTTACGATGGTGGGCGTCATGCTGCTCAGGGGGCGTTTGTTGGCTTCAATGGCATTGGCTTTCCCGCCAATTGCGCCGTACATATTCGCGACGCCGGGTTTGGCGCTGAAATCGTCCATTTCATTGTTGAGGATAAAACCGGCGCCGCCAACAACGGTACGGCTGCCGTAACTGTCGTTCAGCGTGGTGGTAATTGAAACGGCGTTGCCTTCTGCATCCACAATGCTGAAATGGGTGGTTTCTTCACTCTCTTTGATCGCACCAGCCGTGAGGTTGGCGGAAGACGATACGGTATCAGGATTAAAATCAGCCATCCGTGTTTTGAGGTATTCAGGATTGGTAAGCATCTGCACAGGCACTTTGTAAAAATCAGGGTCGGCCATGTGCACCGAGCGGTCGGCGTAGGCACGGCGTTCGGCTTCGACCACCAGATGCACGGCTTCAGCGCTGTGAAAACCGTATTTTTTCAAATCGCCGGCCATGGCCAGCAGCTGGCGCAGGATAATGCCACCGCTGCTTGGTGGAGGCATGGTGATCACGTGCAGGTCTTTCCAATCAAATTCGAGGGGTTTGCGCCATACACTTTTATAGTTTTTGAGGTCCTCTTCGCTGATAATGCCCTTTTTCTTTTCCATTTCACGCAGGATCAGCTTGGCTGTGGCTCCGCTGTAGAATCCGTCGCGACCTTCACCTGCAACCCTGCGCAGCGTTTCGGCCAGGTCTTTTTGAATGAGCCAATCGCCAGGTTTCCAGCCTTCCATATTGACAAACGCAGGGGTCAGGCTGCTGTTTTTGACAAAAAAGATGCGTTGTTCGTTCAATCCTTCCGCTTCATTGGGCGTAATCTGAAACCCTTTTTCGGCAAGTTCAACCGAAGGCATCACCAATTCACCCCATTTCAGTTTGCCGTATTTTTTATGGGCTTCCCACATACCGTCGACAGCGCCGGGCACGCCGGCTGCCAGCGCGCCGTAGGTGCTTTTTTTCGACAATACACGGCCCATACTATCCTGGTACATTTTTTCGAAAGCGGCAGATGGAGCCTTTTCACGAAAATCGAGGCATGATGCATTTCCTAGTTTATCGCGGTAAATCATAAACCCGCCGCCACCGATATTACCGGCTTGCGGATAAACCACTGCCAGGGCAAAATGTACTGCAACGGCTGCATCTACGGCATTGCCACCTTTGCGCAAAATGTCCAAACCCACTTTGGTTGCCAAAGGATGCGCCGTTACCACTACCGCACTGTCGGCCGTAATTTCCTTGGTGATTTTATATAAGGTGCGAACAGAGTCGGTTTGTGCTGTTCCGTTGAAAGGAAGCGCAAAAGCAAGGAACAAAACGAGGTGTCGGATAATCCTGATCATGACAATAATTGAAGATTTGAGGGTACAAACCTAGGGCAATTTTGGATAGGCGACTATAGATTTTCAACACTTTGTGAATTATACTTCGCGCTGTTTGGTTATGAAAACAGCCTTCGGCTAAAGCGTTGATTAACAGCGCTCAGTATGACAGGTTACATTCAGAACCACTCTGCGTTCACTATAGATATATGGAAAGATGTTGGTTAAAAAAATACCACAATAGATAAAAAACTCAAATACCATTCTATTTTTGCCCCAGCCCCGGTGTAGAAAACCCATTTCACTAAGCCATTTCTATTCAATCGAAGCATACCGTGAATCCAGACAGCAGTAGTAGGCCGGAGCAGTTGCTCCGGCGTTTAAAGGGTATTTTCTTTCAAAAGAAAAATGTGTTTGTCGGCAGCGTTTTAGCTTGTTTAGCCCTTCTGGCAGCCGTACTACAACTCACCTTAAGCAATCATTCCGCAGCGTCTATCGGAGAACCGATTCGGCTCAGTTCCTTGAACGGATTGCCGGAAAACAAGCGCTGGGGTTTCAACCTCGACGAGTATATCCACGATGTCACGGATCTTCGTTCCGGCGATGTGCTGGGCGAAATTCTGATGGGTTACGGCCTCACTTATCCCGAAGTAAATCAATTGGTAGAGCAGTGTAAAGGCAAGTTCAATATTTCCTCCCTTCGGATGGGCCATCAACTGCATTTCCTTAAAAAAGGCATCGGCCCGGTTCCTCAATTCATGGTGTATGAACCATCGCCTTACCAATACACGATTTTCCAGCTTCAACCGCCTTTTGAAGTAAATACCATCAAACGGGAAGTAAAAACCGAAGTGGTGGCGGCTTCCGGCGTTTTAGAAACCAGCTTCTGGCAAGCGCTCACCGACAATGGTCTTTCAGATGAATTGGCCGATGGCATGATCGACGTGCTGGCTTCTTCCGTCGATTTTTACCACCAAAAAGTTGGCGACCGCTTCAAAGTGGTGTTCGAACAACATTTCATCGATGGAGCGCCTGTTGGCACCGGAAAAATCATCGCTGCCGTGTATGAGCGCGATGGAAAAGAATCGTATGCCTTTAATTTTGAAAAAGAAGGCGAAAAATGCAACTATTTCGACTTCGACGGTCGCCCGGCCCGTAAAGCATTCCTAAAATCACCCGTTAAATTCAGCCGCATTTCCAGCCGCTACAACCTGCACCGTTTACACCCGGTGTTGGGTTACCATAAAGCGCACCGCGGAACCGATTACGCCGCGCCGCACGGCACTCCGATCATGGCAGTTGCCGATGGCACCGTGCTGGAAGCCGGCCGCAGAGGTGGAAACGGGATTTATGTAAAACTGAAACACGACGGCGTTTATTCCACCCAGTACCTGCACATGAGCAGCTACGCCAAAGGTTTGCGCCCAGGCTCCAAAGTAGTGCAAGGACAAACCATCGGATACGTTGGCTCCACCGGCCTCGCAACTGGCCCGCACTGCTGTTTCCGATTCTGGAAAAACGGCGTTGAAGTGGATCACCTGCGACTCAACCTGCCACAACCGGAACCGATCAAAGGCGCCGTCCTGCAGGAATTTATGGTCGCCCGCGATTCTCTGATCAAAGTGTTGAACGGCGTTGATTACCGCACCCACGATCAAATTTACCAAAAAGGCGAAGGCTTTGCAAAGGTGAATACAGCACCGTAAGAATTGATCCGATTGGTTCGATTGGTTCGATTTGAAGGCCGCCTCACATAGGTTTGTGAGGCGGCCTTTTTTATTTTTCGATTTTTCGATTGATGCGATTGTCCGATTCTATAATTTATTTGGAGGCCGGGTTTTTTATTTTTCGATTGGTTCGATTATAAAAAATCCGCGAAATCCATAAATCCAAC
>JAEUUR010000469.1 GCA_016787465.1 Saprospiraceae bacterium
CAAATCTAGTATTCATGTAATCCAGTAATCATTTAAGGAATCTGGTATCGTTAAATTCATTTAAATCATCAACATTTTCCTTAAGTCAATGACATTGGGCTAAAGCCGGTACTACCAGTTAATATTGAACGAATTGCCGCTTATGCTGTTCCTTTGCTGAAAACTCAGAGATCATGGCATATTCATCGCTACGGGCTGCGGTACAGGATTTGGAACAACATCAGCGGCTTTTAAGAATCAAAGAAGAAGTGGATCCGAACCTCGAAATGGCGGAAATTCACCGGCAGATTTTCGATCGGCAAGGCCCTGCCATTTTATTCGAACGGGTAAAAGGCAGTCCATTTCAGGCCGTGAGTAATCTGTACGGCACCTTTGATCAAACCGCTTTTTTGTTTCGGCATACCCTGGAGCAGGTAAAACGGGTGATCGAGTTGAAGAAAGACCCCATGTCTTTTTTGAAAAAGCCGTTGCGATACCTCGGAGCGCCCCTCACGGCAATTTCCGCGTTACCGATGAAAAGCCGATGGTCGTCGCCTGTAGCCTGGTCGACCACCACCATCGATCAGCTCCCGATGATCAAAGGCTGGCCGATGGACGGCGGTGCGTTTGTCACCATGCCCCAAGTGTATACGGAAGACCCGCTTCGAAAAGGCCCTATGAATGGCAATTTGGGCATGTACCGCATTCAACTCAATGGAAATGATTATGTGTTGAATGAGGAGGTGGGCCTGCATTATCAACTGCATCGGGGTATTGGCGTTCACCATACGCAATACAACGAACTGGATCTACCCTTCCACTGTTCCATTTTCGTGGGAGGGCCGCCCAGTCACGCTTTTTCAGCCATTATGCCGCTGCCGGAAGGCCTCAGTGAATTGACCTTTGCCGGCATGCTGGCCGGGCGCAGGTTCAGGTATGCCTACCGTGAAGGGCACTTTTTGAGCAGCGACGCCGATTTTGTGATTGCCGGTGAAATTTTGAAACAAGTGAAAAAACCCGAAGGCCCTTTTGGCGACCACCTGGGCTATTACTCCCTCACCCACGATTTTCCGGGGATGAAGGTACACAAGGTGTGGCATCGAAAAGACCCGCTTTGGCATTTCACGGTGGTGGGGCGCCCGCCGATGGAAGACAGCAGTTTCGGCTGGCTGATCCATGAATTGGTGGCCCCATTGACCCCTCAGGAATTTCCGGGATTGAAAGAACTGCATGCCGTGGATGCGGCCGGTGTGCACCCCTTGCTTCTGGCCATCGGCCATGAACGGTACATGCCCTTCCGCGAACGCGTGCCCGAGGAAATACTCACCATTGCCAACCGGATATTGGGTACCGGCCAAACTTCCCTGGCCAAGTTCCTGTTCATTGCCGCTTCCGACGACAACCCGCAACTGGACACACACGATATCCCCCATTTTTTTCAACACGTGCTGGAGCGGGTGGATTGGTCGCGCGACCTGCATTTTTACACCAAAACCACGATCGACACCCTGGATTATTCCGGCTCGGGCTGGAATGCCGGCTCGAAACTGGTGGTGGCTTGTCGCGGAGAAAAAAAGCGGGCGTTGGCTACCGAAATATCCGGCGACTGGTCATTTCCTGAAGGGTTTTCCGACCCACAGCTATGTTTGCCAGGTGTGCTGGCGTTGCAGGCGCCGACATTCGAAGTGGAGTCGGTCGCACGCGCGCAAGCTGAAGACCTGTGTAAGCACCTGAAGCACGTCGACCTGGACTCCGTTCCGTTGATTATCCTCACCGACGACAGCCGTTTTGCAGCCCGGACGCTCAACAACTGGCTTTGGAGCACCTTCACCCGGGCCAACCCCAGCCACGACACCTACGGTGTGGAAGCGTTTATTGAAAACAAACATTGGGGTTGTCGCGGCCCGCTGGTCATCGATGCGCGTAAAAAGCCGCACCATGCGCCGGAGTTGGTACCGGACGCGGATGTGCAAAAAAAGGTGGAAACGTTATTAAAAGGTTATGGTTATTAGATTTGCCAACGGTTGAAGTTGAGTTGTCTGTCTTTCAAACAAACACACATGACTCACCTTTTAGACAGATTCAACCATGAAGAAGTATTTTTTGGCAATTTTAGCCTTTGCAACAATCTTTTTTAGCTTTTGCACCAAAACCAACGACCAGGTGCTTATCCGATTCACGAACAGCACCCCTGATGATTTTGTAAACGCCTTGTATGATTTTGATGAAAACCACCAATATCCGGTGGGCAATATACCTGCCGGCGCCACCAGCGATTACTTCGAGTTCGATTATTTTGAGGTAGGCGCCGAACTGCCTATGGGATTTTTGCGCGCGGAAGGCACGGAGGGAACTATTGAAGCCTGGTCGGGGTTATGGTGTGGCACCGGTGTTGAGTTCAAACAATTGGAGCCTGGCAAGTACACGATTGAAATCAGCAAACATGAGTTTGATCAAGGCATTTTCTACCAGATTCTTTTTGTTGAATAAAGAATTTGAAGGCGGGGCAATAAAAATTTTCAAAACCATTTGGCGGATTGATCAAAGTACTATTACCTTTGCCCCGCCTTCGGCAGAAGGTCCGTTCGTCTAGGGGTTAGGACACGTCCCTTTCACGGATGAAACACGGGTTC
>JAEUUR010000478.1 GCA_016787465.1 Saprospiraceae bacterium
TAACCGTCCGATTAAAAAAGTACCGTCGTTGCGCGATGTTACGGTGGCCAACCTGTTTTTTGAAAGCAGCACCAGAACGCGCGTTTCTTTCGAGCTGGCTGAACGCCGCTTAAGCGCCGATATCGTCAATTTTACGGCAAGTAGCAGCAGTGTCAGTAAGGGTGAAACTTTGCTCGATACCGTGAATAACATCCTTGCGATGAAGGTGGATATGGTGGTCATGCGCCATCCTGCCCCCGGAGCATGTGTGTATCTTGCCTCCAGAATACCGGCCAATATCATCAATGCAGGCGATGGTACCCATGAACACCCCACCCAAGCTTTGCTCGATGCTTTTTCGATCCGTGAAAAACTGGGCGACCTGAGCGGCAAAAAAATTGCCATCATCGGCGATATCCTTCACAGCCGGGTAGCCTTGAGTAATGTGTTCTGCTTGCAAAAACTCGGCGCCAAAGTGCGTGTGTGCGGCCCACCGACTCTTATTCCGAAGTTCTACGGCCAATTGGGCGTTGAAATCAGTCATGATGTACGTGAAACCCTTCGCTGGTGTGATGTCGCCAACGTACTGCGCATTCAGCTTGAACGCCAGGATATCAAATACTTCCCCAGCCTGAGAGAATATCACCAGTATTTCGGTATCACCCGCCAAATGCTGGATGAACTTGACCGGCCCATCGTGTTAATGCATCCCGGTCCTATCAACCGCGGCGTCGAACTCAGCTCTGATGCCGCCGATAGCCCACACAACATTATTCTCGATCAGGTAGAAAACGGCGTAGCCGTGCGGATGGCAGTGCTTTATCTACTCGCAGCCAATACGAATTGATTCGAATAACGCGGCTTGAATCGCGGATTTGTTGGATTATTGGATTTCGCTGAATTTGAATTAATTTTTCCAATCGAATCAATCGGATCATTCGAATCAATTTGATCAATCGCCCCAATCGAATCATTCCTTTATCTTTGTTGCATGATTCCTCCCAAACAGGTACAGGATATTCTCGACGCTGCACGCATCGAAGATGTAGTCGGAGAATTCGTCACGCTCAAAAGACGTGGCGTCAACCTGATTGGTTTGTGCCCGTTCCATGGAGAAAAAACACCTTCCTTTAATGTAAATCCAGCCCGGAATATCTTTAAATGTTTCGGATGCGGCAAGGGCGGCGACTCCGTCACGTTTTTGCGGGAGCACGAAAACATGACCTATGTGGAGGCGTTAAAATGGCTGGCCAAAAAATACGGGGTTGAAATTCAGGAAGTGGAACGCAGTCTGGAACAACTGGCTGAAATGCAGCTGGCCGATTCCCTGTACATTGTCAATGACTTCGCGCTGGAGCATTTCCAGCGGCAATTGTTTGAAACCGATGAAGGCAAATCTGTGGCGCTTTCCTATTTCAAAAAGCGGGGTTTGCGCGAAGAAACCATGCGCACCTTCGGGTTGGGTTACGCCCCGGATGAACGGGATTTATTGCTCAAAAGGGCCCGTTCGGCTGGCCATAACCTGGAATTGGTTAAAAAGGTAGGGCTTTGCAGTCAGGATGGCGGGCGCGATTTTTTTCGGGCACGTGTGATGTTTGCCATTCACAACCTTTCCGGAAAGGTGGCCGCATTTGCCGGCCGTACGATGTCGGCCGATAAAACAGTGCCCAAATATGTCAACAGCCCGGAAACGGAAATTTACATCAAAAACAAAACGCTGTACGGCTTGTTTCAGGCGCGCAAAGCAATCCGGCAACTCGACGAGTGTTTATTGGTAGAAGGGTACATGGATGTGATTTCCCTGCATCAGGCGGGCATTGAAAATGTGGTGGCTTCTTCCGGTACCTCGCTCACGGAAGGGCAATTGCAACTGATCAAACGACACACCGGCAACCTGAAAATTTTATACGACGGCGATCCGGCCGGTATTAAAGCCGCCCTGCGAGGCCTCGATCTGGCGCTTGAGCAGGATTTGAACGTCAAAATTTGCTTGTTCCCCGACGGCCACGACCCCGATTCTTTTGTGCAGGAAAAAGGAGGGGATGCCTTGATGGAGTTTATGGCTTCCAATGCCAAGGATTTTATTCTGTTCAAAGCAGAATTGTTGCTCGAGGAAACTAAAAACGACCCCATCAAAAAAGCCGGGTTGATCAAAGACATTGTTGGGAGTATCTCAAAGATTCCAGATCCTATTAAAAGAAGCGTCTATTTGCGCGAATGTTCCTCCCTGATGGGCATCGGCGAAGAAACGCTGATTTCGGAAGCTTCCAAATTAATCACGGGAGCGATAAAAAAGAAGGAGGAAAAAGTAGCGCGACAACCCGAAGCAGCCAGCGATTCCCAACCGTTTTTCCCCAGCGATGAATGGCCTGGCGAAGTGCCGCCCTTTTCACCGGAAGGTGACTTTCCGTCTGATTTTCAAACGCCTGTTTTTCCGGATAACCGCCCGACGAATACGCCCAAATCCAGGGATTCCATTCAGGAGCGCGATATCATCCGGCTTTTGGTTCAATTTGGCAACCGAATGCTCAGCGAGGAAAATATGACGGTTGCAGCCTACGTACTCTCCGATATCGAAGAACTGCTCGGCAATTTTGAACACCCGCTTTACAGCAAAATTGCATTGGAGTGCCATCGGATGACCGCCGAA
>JAEUUR010000556.1 GCA_016787465.1 Saprospiraceae bacterium
ATGAGGAATAATGGTTCCGATCAGGCCCTCCCAGGTATTCCGGCCAACCGGAATAATCAATTGTGGAAACAGAGTGGTGAAATGGCGAGAAAGCGATTAAAATCAAAAGGGCATAAGAAAAGACGCGCATTGCCTTGAAGAATTAGGTTGAACCTGTATGTGTCAATAATCGATTACCTGATTTGCCCGCGCACATCAATAAATCAAGAACAGACAAGTCGGGTAAAAATCCGTTTTTTTCTTCAAAAACCTGTGGGTAACGGATAGAAGGAGCAACTGCCAAAGGGATGGAATGTTCAAATTCCTTGGTGAATTGGATTTTCCCTTGCCAATTCATTTTTTTGATCAGTAACCATTCCATCAGTTCAAGATTGAAGTCAAACAAGAAATCAAATCGTTTTTCATAAAACGGTTGGAGTTCTTCCGTATAATGTTCAAAAAACGGAGCATTACCGTATGCCGTTTTAATAGAACGCCAATGTTGTCGTTGCCAGGGTTCATCGTACGCAATCCGCACTTCCCGGATGGGCAGTTGATTGTGTTTGCCTTTAACTAGCGGAATACTTAAAAGTTGTGGACCGTTTGGGCCGGCAATCTGACATCGGTTGCGCCAGGAGCCTTTTTGGTAGTGTTCGCACGCTTCCAACTCAACAGCAGATGCATTCCAAAAGTTAAAACACCAGGAAACAGGTGGCAAGTAAGCAGTTGACAGGTGCATGGTGCGGGTTACAATGGTAAAGCTTTCACTTTAAAACCGGCCTTCTTCAATAGGCGAAGCACACCTTTTTCACCGGCAAGGTGTGCAGCGCCGATGGCACAAAACAGACTACGTTCCTTAGCCACTGCGCCAATGCGCAGGGCCATTCGCTGATTGCGCGGGTTGAGTAGCACATTGCGTTTGCCCTTCAGGTTTTTTTTGGCGCTTTTGTACAATGATTGAATATCGCCTTTCACATACAAACGAAACATTTTTTTCAGTTGCCTTTTTTCCTTTTCAGGGTTTTTTAGGTAACTAACCAGGCCTTTAACATGCGTTTTTAATGGAATCTGCTTCACAAAACCCACCTGATCGGCAAAAGATTCGACACCGATGATGTTTTTTCCAAGTGAAACAGCCTGTTGCCACAATGTTTCATCCAGGGTTTGTTCCCGCTCTTCCGTTAATAATGAAGTGGTTAGCATCGTAGAAACCATCATCGGGTGGTGGTGATTCAATAGTTCAGCAGGCATGTTGAGTTTTTGCTGTGCCTGAAATTGAAGGCGGTTCCAGGCGCCGCGCGGCAACAGCGTTTGTAACGTCTGGCCTTCGGGCAGTTTCATGACTGAGTCATAACTCGTCATATCGGTTTCACTGAAATCGTATTCAGTGGCGAAATAATCACATGATTGCAAGTGAATCAACGCTTTTTCCAACCAGGCAAAAGCGCGCTCATCGCGCACGTGCATGGTGCCGAACACATACGACACAGGCCCCCCTGCAGGAGGAATGATGCGCCATAATAAAGCATGTTTGCTTCGTTTTGCCATTTAATTTTCAGGTTAAACAATGCCACTACCTAACAAAATGGCGATGATTATGATCATTGCGGCAGTTATTTTTTGAACTGAGTTCAGGGTGATTTTTTTGACATATTTATTGCCCACCCATGCGCCGGCAAAAGCGCTCAAGGTAGCAATCAGCAACAATGGCCATTGTTCAAGGAGGTTGTTGGCAGAAAAGCGGGAAAAATACACGGGTAACCGAATGAAGTCGACCATACATGCAATGGTAACTCCAGTTGCGATGTATTGTTCTTTACTAAGCCCGGAGTTTATCAGGAAAGCAGAACGGAGTGCGCCCTGATGTCCGCTCAGCCCGCCAAAAAAACCGCTCAGCAAGCCCCCGGCAGTCAGGTATCGTTTGGCGAAATTTAACGATTTCAAGGAGGGTAAAATTTCCATCAAGGCAAAAAAGATCATCAATATGGCGATAATCAGCTTGAGTGGTGTGACGGCAAAAACGTGGTCGCAACAGCGCCATTCAAACCAGGAGGACTTCGTACTGAGGGAGCTCAAAAGGGTGGCGCCTACGATGCCTCCGAGTACCGAAGGAATGCCAAATTGCAACACCATAGTTCGGGAAGCGTTTTTTCCTAAAAGAGCCAACTTGAACAGGTTGTTGAGCAAATGCACAATGCCGGTTAGTGCCACGGCTACATGCAAAGGGAAAAACAAGCCGAACACAGGAGTGAGAATGGTGCCGAGCCCAAAGCCGGAGTACAGGGTGAGCAAGGAAGCCAGTGCGGCGACAAATGCAATCAGAAGCATCATATGTTTGAGGTGCGACCCTTTGCCGCTGCGCCTTCCAAAATCAGGTTTGCCACTTCTTCTCTGGTGCGTCGGGTGGTGTCGATTACCAGATCAAAATTAGCAAGATTGGTGCAATCGGCGCCATATTTCATTAAAAAACGCGCATTTTCACTGGCTTTTCGCGCCAATATTTTTTGCACAGCTTCCTCCTGGGAACTGTATTGCTCCCGGTCGCGGAGCGGGTCGTGCATGATGCGTTGCGCCGCTACCTGAACGTCGGTTTGGAGATATACTTTAAAAGATTGCGGGATAAAAAACCAAGCCATTCGGCTATCAACAATATAGCCGTCTGGGGCATCTGCAAGGGCAGCGAAAATGCTGTCGATGCGCTCGTCGATGCTGGGGTCGGAATCGGCCAGCCGGTTGAGTTCAAGCGTATCAACCCCCATATCATGGGCTATCTGACGTTGGATTTTACCGGTGGAAACGTATTCAAATCCGGTTTTTTCACATAAAATTCTGGAAACAGCGCTTTTTCCGCTGCCTAAATCACCGGTTAAGGTGATTTTCATATCGTTTGCTAATTGCTGCATGTTGAAGCCAAAAATGGCCGCAAATGTAAGCAGCGGTAATTAGAAATGATGAATGATGAATGATTCATCATTCATCATTCATCATTAAATTATTGTTTTTGGAATTTTACGGTATATCGAATGTTGTTTTCCACAAGTTCTGCAGTGAGGGTGGTATCTGTGATTTCGATGATATCCCAGGTTTTGGTTTCACCGGTACCATTATATACCAGCGTAACTTCTTGTTTGGTTTCGTCAGTTGACCAGTCGCCGCTGTAGGATTGAGTGATGGTGCCGACAAGTGGCGCTACGGTTGTCAGGTCGAGGTCGAATTCTTTGCTATCTTGCAAACGAAGGTCAAAACTATTTGCTGCTGTCAGGTCTTCGGAGCCGGCGGTTACTTGCACGGAAAGCCAGTTGCCTACCAGTTGATCTTTCAGTGTAGGATCTTTTTTGCAACTGGTAAATGCGGCGGAGATCAGAACGAGAGCGGCCAGGGAAAGGAGGTTGTTTTTCATTTTACGAAAATTGATTAGAAAGTTGAAAGAGTTGTCCCGGCGATGTTGTTTCACATGTGTAAATTCAAAACGCAATCGGTTCGGTTGGCACATAAATGCGAATGTTTTGCGCTTTATTTTGTCGGGGGTGTGGCACTTTGGGAATTTTAACGCATAGTAACAGAGTCTTAACTGTTTTTGGTTAAATACTTGTTACCTTGTGCCTCATAATCCGTCGCAAATTGCGCCTTCGCCGGCACA
>JAEUUR010000561.1 GCA_016787465.1 Saprospiraceae bacterium
TAATATGCATCCAAGGGTAATACATTACTTAATTTAGGTTGAGCGAAGGCATTAAAACCAATAAGAAATGATAGAAGAGTTAAAAAATAACGTTCCTGGAGAGCTTTAAGATTCTGTTTCATATTACTATGTTTTAAAAAACAATGGTTCGTAAAGAAATCGGCTTTGCCGATTTGATTTGATATTAATAAAAAAGGGCAAAAGTTTAGGTTTGTGGTGCGAACTACAACCAACTCTTGCCCATGAACGTCGAAACGCTCACAAGCACAATACTGCGGGAAATGCCGGACATAAACAAATGGCAACGCGATTTTTTTCAGCACCACCTTGGCTTGTTCTTGAGCCTTCGGGGTCGGTACAACTATTTGAACTTTGAGCGGTACGGCCAGAAGAATGAATTGACGTACCGCAATCACCATGAATCGGGGTTTGACTTTCAGACGTTTAACCGTTTCCTGATTGAAAAGAATACCGGCAGCCGGCGCATGATCGCATTTGATCCTTCCTATATTTCGAAGAGCGGAAAGCGAACACCCTGCGTTGGCTACTTTTGGTCAGGCTGTGCCAGCAGAGCAAAATGGGGCCTGGAACTGTGCGGGTTTGCGGCAGTGGACATATCCGCCAACACGGCTCTGCATTATTTTGCTACCCAAACCCTGCTGGAAGAAGGTCAGGGCCTAATGAGTTTTTATTGCGGTTTATTGAGGCAACAGGCTCCGGAATTGCTCAAAATAAGCCGATATTTAGGCGTAGATGCCTTTTTTTCAAAGAAAACCTTTGTTGACACAGCCATCGAAAGTGGCCTTGACATCATAACCCGCTTACGCGACGATGCTGTGCTGCACTATGCGCCGCCTCCAAAAAAAGAAGGGCAAATGGGGCGGCCTAAAAAATATGGCGACCGTTTTTGGGCCCTTAACCCAGACACTGAACAACTGCCTTGCATTACTCAAACCGAAGGGCAACGCATCTACGGAGGAGTGGTGTACGTCAAGTCGCTCAAACGATTGGTCAAAATAGCCATCGTTCACGAACTGAAGGATGACGACTCGGTCAAGTCGGTCAAAATATTCATTTGTACCGACCTCCAATTCCCAACTCAAGACATTTGGCCCTGGTACAAAAGCCGTTTTCAAATCGAGTTTTTATACCGCGACGCCAAACAACATACTGGCCTGGAAGATACCCAAAGTCGACACCCAAAAGCACTCGAATACCATTTCAATATGTCACTGACCTCCGTCTCAATCGCAAAAGTAGCCCACTTCCTGTCCATCGACAAAAACCTCAGTGGGCCCTTCTCAATGGCTGACATTAAAACGCAGTATTTCAATGAACTGATGGTCAACAGAGTTTTTGACGTGTTCGCCAATATACCGAACATCACAAAAAGTCATCCAGCCATCATAACCCTCTATAATCTCGGCAAAATCGCCGCGTGAAAACGCCTAATTCTTTACGAACCATTGATATATACGAAACTATTAAAATTTGAACCTTGTCAGTCTTCTTCAAACTTTTTTAATATTAAATTTAGATTGTCAACATATATTGACCTTGAGAATGGCACTCGCTTTTTCTCTGCGTCGCGATGAATTTCCGTACCCATTATTGATTGTGCGATTTGTTTGTTTGAGGATGATCTCAACAACCAATATAAACGATGATAATACAATGGACTTTCGCTTCTTTCTTGTTTTAATGAATAGAGTAAATGAGGAAATAGATACCAGCCGTAATCAGGGTCAATGGATATTTTAAACAATGCTGTAAAAGCAGCTCTTTTACAAGCCATATCATCGTCACTATAATTATCACCGTAGAAATAGTCTCGGGAGAGATTGTCTAATAAAAATTCTACACACCGAACACATTTATATTCGCCCAATTGAAAAACAATAGCGACCCTCGCCGTATCCTTTATCAGAGAACTGTTATGCAGGGCGATTAAACTATCGATCGTCGTTTTTAGCACAGCCCCTCTTCCATCAATCGTCAGATAATATGCATCCAAGGGTAATACATTACTTAATTTAGGTTGAGCGAAGGCATTAAAACCA
>JAEUUR010000631.1 GCA_016787465.1 Saprospiraceae bacterium
GTGTTCGGCCATCTTGTGGCTGATGGCCTCCAACTGCCGCAAACCGGAAACCCCAATTGACCCGCTCCCGCCCGCAACCCAGGAGGGCGCCAATACCTTCGGGTGTTATATTAACGGCGAGCCTTGGGTGGCGGAGATAGCCTGGTACATCTTAGACCCTTCTCTTAGAAATATTGACGCTGCTTATGATGAGCCTGGAGTTGGGTTATATGATGTGTACTCTTTTAGCCTCACGACTCAAAAAGTAGATTCATTTTTACATGAATATATGATATTAGGAATGCGACCAGTTTATTCCGCTGAGAATTTTGATTTGCATCAGATTAGTTATTCCAATATAGAGTTTTCACTGGATAACCCAAGAAGGATCTTTAAAATTGACAGTAGCTTGGTTCAAACCCTTAAAATAACGACGCTTGATACTGAACGTAACATATGTGCCGGTACCTTCTCATTCACCTTAACTACAAAAGACAAATCCGATACTATTCGAATTACGGACGGCAGGTTTGATGTCCGGTATCAGGTTTGGTAAGTGGCTGTCCAGGCGTTTTTGATATTGCTAAGTTAAATCCACCCCTTTACGCTAATCATCACATTTTCTAACGACTAAATTTCACAAAAAATGACGAAGTTTTTCCGACTCGTCCTGTTGATTAAAAAACACCCCTCTGCATTTGAGCAATACGAACAACAAGCCAAACTTATAGTCAACGCAGAGTGGTTATGAATACGACCTGTCATGCAGAGCGCTGTAAACCAATGCTTTAGCTGCAGGCTTTTTTCAAAACCAAACAGCGCGAAGTATAACATTAACGCTTAAATCCAAATATCATGAAACGCCACATTTTGTTACTGATAATTACCCTTTACGGCTTGCTTGTTTTTTCCTGCCGCAAACCGGAAACCCCAATTGACCCGCTCCCGCCCGCAACCCAGGAGGGCGCCAATACCTTCGGGTGTTATATTAACGGCGAGCCTTGGGTGGCGGAGATAGCGCCGTATGTGTTGGACCCGTCGGTGCATAAACTTGAATTTATTTATGATGAACCCAATACAGGATTGTTAGACAGGTATTATTTTCAAATGGGAGCATCGCGAGTAAATGATACCACCTATGATTTTATCATTTTGAGCTTTATGCCAATAAATAACATTGGAGAAATTGATATATCAAATTTGTCAGTATTTGGTTCAGGGTTGCACCTTGATTATCTAACTCCAAAAGGTTATGAAGTTGACGTTATGCTTCATCATGAATTTAAACTTACACGCTTGGACATGGTAAACAACATTTGTTCCGGACTATTCAGTTTTACAGCACTAAGTAATAGCCGTCAGGATACTATCCACATCACTGATGGTCGATTTGATGTTAAATATAGTCAAGAATAAATATCGATTTCTTCAAAAAATTGTAGGATTCAAATTTCACTCAAGGGCAACCCTTGGGGTAGTCTTCAAATTTTCTAACCACTAAATTTCACAAAAAATGACGAAGTTTTTCCGACTCGTCCTGCTGTTGGCAGGACTGGGTGGGGCGGCAGCGCCGTGCCTTTCCCAAAGCATTGAAAAGTATTTGAACAGCACTTTTGAAACCCTGGATAAAAACAGCATTGTCAGCGGTATTTTGATTCAAAAAGCGCCCATTTTCCATAATCCTTATTGGTACCGGGGGCAAGCGGAATTGCCCGATTCCTTGTTGTTAAGCCTGGATCAATTCGGTTTATTGTACGGACAATTCAGGGCGGCGGCGATGGGAAAATCGTATTTGCCGGATCCGTCCGTTTACCTGGGGAAACGCCATAAACAATACCATCCCGGCGATACGATTCCCCTGATGTTGATGGCAACCCAATATGATTACATTCCCAAAGGAGCCTTGGCAGCGGGTGCATTCACCTGGCATGAAAAGCGGCTCTATGATGCGCCGGGGCGCGGGCCTTCGCCTTACCGGCAAGATACCTGTTTTGTTTTTACTTGCCTGCAACAAAAGGTGCGCGGCAATAATCTGAAATTTCAATTGCCGGAAGAACTGATCTTCAACAACATGAACTGGGAAATTAGTCAGGTACAGATGGATTTTAACGACGGCCGGGGATTTCGTTCCGTAACGCCGGGCCAGGTGGTTTCCATTAGGTACGCTGATTCCGGTAAGAAAAAAATTACGCTGCAATACCGGCCGCAAAAAAATCGCACACTGTTCGCCGGCACTTTTGTTGAAATTGAACCGGCAGCAGAAGAACGGGATTATCCCGACGAACCAGACGAGGTGGTCAACCTGGGCGGGTGTTCCATGAGTTTTTTTTACGCCTGCGACGACAAAAAACTACGGCGACCCTTGATCGTGGCGGAAGGTTTTGGAGGGGAGATTGTAAATTTTACTAAGATGCTTTCGTTGATTCAACCAAATAACTTGCCTGATGGAAGTTCACTCAAAGATTTCCTCAACGAACGTCAATACGACCTGATTTGGGTGGACTGGGCCAATTCGGGCGCCTCGATCGTCAACAATGCGAATAATTTGATTGCTGTGCTGGATTGGGTGAATACAAAGAAGCATGAAAATGGCAGCAGCGAACCCAATATCCTGATCGGCGCAAGCATGGGCGGGTTGGTTGGCAAATACGCCTTGCTACAGATGCACAATGTAGAAGGCCGGGATTCGGAGGTAAGCAAATTTTTCTCTTATGATTCGCCGATCAATACAGGCGCTAACGTGCCCTTGGGTATTCAGGCTTTTGTGCGTGATATTTTTGAATTGGCATCCAATATCGGGGCAAGTACGGCTGCATTCCAGGATGGGCTGAGTATTCTTGATTCTGAGTCTGCCAGAGACATGACTATGGTACGTGTAGAGGTAGAATATACGAACAACGATTACATTTTGGTCACTACATCCGCTGAACACGACGCTTTTTATGGTCAGATGGCGGCATTGGAACAAATCAGACCACTAGGGCATATCACTCGGCACATTGCACTTTCAAATGGTTCCGGTGAGGGGAGACTGCAAGAGAATTTGCCTCAGAATGAAATTTTAAAAATTTACCTGAAAATTGATGACATTGGAGATGGTTTTCCCTGGGAGTTGTTTTACAATATTCACTTTAATGCAAAGGCTTGGGGTACCGTTACGGGCCGATCACTGATTTATGATCAGATTACGACTGTGAACAATTGGCTTGGTCAGACGGAAATATTCTCCACCAACCTAACCCTTTCATCGCCATTGGTTTTGGATGATGCGCCAGGTAGTTTTACTGATTTTGGGTTACCTGTATTGGAATCAGTAGGCAATACTTTTATAAACGATATTGCGCATTTATCTGAATCCGAATTTGTAGTAAATTTGGAGAAGTACTGCTTCATCCCCAGTATCGGTTCTTTAAACAATCCGGCAGGAACCAACATCACCAATTCGACGCCTTTGTCGGCGAGCGTTTCCGACCGGGCCACTGCTTCTTTTGATAACACAGTTTCATCCCCTTATCCGCCGAATTTACCCGAATACAACCAGGATCACGTGAGCATGAATTCCAGAATTGCAACCATTATCGCCAATGAACTGGAACCGGCAGAAACAAGTGAATTACAATCCAGCCTGGCAAGCGGAGAAATTTACAATTTCGGCCAGGGCGCTTCCATTAGTGTAACCGATCCTGCTCCTCTCAGTACGCCGAATGAAATAAGCCAGGATGTTTCTATTGGAACGGGCGGCGAATTATGGATCAATAGAAACAATCGAATTGGGTATGTCCATTTGACCGACAACCCTTTTAACCGCAAGCCTCATCCATTTGCCGTGTCTGTTCCTGGTTCTGAATGTGGGTTGGAAGAAAGTGTAACGGTGACGGTACAACCACAAGGGAAATTAATTGTAGGCGAATACACACAAGTAGGCAATTCAGCCAAATTATCCTTCAATGCAGGCAGTGAATTATCGGTAGAAACCGGAGGTTTGGTGCAAGTAGACGATCATTCATTGCTGTTTTTCAGAGAGGGAAGCCAAATAGACATGCAGTCAGGTTCTACGGTTCACCTTATTAATGGCAGCCGGCTGGTGGTTGAAGACGGTAGTACAATGCATGTTCACTCAGGCGCTGTTTTATGGGTGCAAGGCTCCGCAATGGTACATATCAAACCCGGCGCCCAACTCATCCTTGATCCAGGCGCCATCGTGCGCCTCGAATCACCAGGCGCTGCCATTCAAATCCAGGGTGATTTGGTACTCAACGGCGACATCGATTTCAAAGGCCTGGGTTATTTCGATTTTGCCTCCGGCAACCGGCTAGTTTTCGGCCCGGGTGTCACGAACTTTCGCCTCACCGGCCCTTTCAAAGGGAACCGGATGCTGCGTTTGAGCGCCGATTTGGAAATTGCGTCCGGCCACGGCGTCGATTGGAAAGATGGCGCGCTCGACGCCACCCCCGGCGGCCGCCTGATGATTCAAACAGGTGGAACTTGTCGAATGGAGAAAATGACCGTTACAAGCAACGTTTCCTCCGATATCATCGATGCGCAAGGCGCATCCAGCCTGTCGTTTATCAACACCGATTTCAGCACGGGCCGCAAGTTTATAACCAGCCTGAATTCCGGCATTCATTATTTCCACCTGTGTTCGATGAGTCAAATGGAAGAAGGGATCACCGCCGAAGACGGCTTGGGCGCTTTTACCCTGAGCGAATGTACGTTCAGCAATTATTTGACCCATGCCGTCAAAATGACCAACCGGGCCACGCTGAATGGATTTTACAGCACCTGGCAAGGTCAGGGCGCTTACACCGGCCTTGATCTGAACAATGTACAACAGGCTGTTTTGCGGGGCTGTAACCTGGGCGGCCACAACGCAGGGCCCGGTGGCCCCTTCGATCCAAACGACCTGGGCAGTTATTCGCGCGCCATCAACCTGGATCAGGTACCCTTTCTCGTTTTGCGCGAAAGCGGAGTGTACAACAATGCCATCGGTATCCTGGCCGACGGCAATTTATACGGTCCTTCCAACGTGTTTTTACTGCAAGGTACCTATGTTGCCAACAACCGGGCCGGCGTGTATATGAACGGCACTCAAACGGATGGTTTGGTATTGATGGATTGCGCCAAAATGCTTAACAACGAAACCGGCATCAAAGGCTCCGACGTCACCCTGATGATCGACGCCATCAACGCCCAGCAACACCCGCTCGACGGCGATGAACCCAATGAGTTCCTGCGCGACGCCTTCCACGCCAATTCCGATCTATACATCGATGTGTGTTACATTGCCAAAACACCGGTAAGCCCATTGCCGATGCGTCGAAACTGGTGGGCTGTCAACAGCATCCTGACCCGGCAGTTGAACCCAACGGATTTTATACAGATTCTGAGGAACGGATGTATGGTACCGGCATTGGTCAATACGTTGCCGGAGTTGACTGCCCCGCCTGCATTTTGCCAAAATGAAGAATTTGCGGCAGCTACAAATTTCCCCGGGCAGGGCGCCGATGCGGATTGCAAAGTATCCCTGGCGCCAAACCAACCGCTGAGCGATTTGAGCGAATGGTGGCATACGGCATACCAACATTTGCGCGGCGGCGATGTTGAAACGGCCTTGAGCGGTTTTCAGCCGCTGTCCGATTTGTGGCAACCTGATCTCAGTTCTTTTACCTCCAACTGCCAGTTGTATATTCAAACAGCGCGCGCCATTGTATCGGGAGGAGGGCTTCCGAGGCCGAGCGAAAATCGAAACGCCTCAACGCGCATTGCACCTTTGATGATGGCGCCGAATCCAACCAACGGATCGACTGCTTTATCGCTGCCGAATGGCCAATACCGAATTCGGGTATTTGATGCAATGGGGCAAATCAAATTGGACGAGCCGGCCTCAAATACGTATGGTCTCGACACTAAAGCGTGGACTCCGGGTATATATTGGGTTGAAGCCTTGTCGATGGAGGGCGACAGGATGTCGGGTAAATTGGTTGTAAGTAAATAGATTCTCTTCATAAGCATCCCGGAATTACATGTGCTGTAAAACGCCAAGTGATAATTCCGGGATTTGGAGTCCTTATATCCTATACCTCATCATTTAAAAAACTTTTACCATGAAATCATTACAATTCCTTTTTGGCGTTGTCTTTTTTTGTACAATCGCCGCTTCCGGCAGTTCCCAACAAACGCCGGCATGTTTTACCTCTTCAACGCAAAATGAGGAATCCGGTCCGGCTGAAGAAGCTTTCAATCCCTGCGCTTTTCCCGATTTTTTCGCGGACTATGCACAAATGCCAACTTTAAAAATACGGGTAAACATCCATTGTTATGCCTGGCCGGATGGGTCAAACTTATCGCCTTCTGCCGCGCTTGCATTGGTCAATACCCTTTTGAATGGCGCTAATAATCAATTGGCGAATTTACCTCAAAATGGGGAGTTGGGAAACACCGGCCAGCCTATTCCACATGTTACGGATGCAAAGTGGCGCTTTGAATTATACACAAATCCTTCGGAAAATCCGGATGACATTTATGGCGGAATTTTTTTTCACAACCATGAAATGATTCAGGGATTTGACGAGGCATTTGAGCCTTA
>JAEUUR010000016.1 GCA_016787465.1 Saprospiraceae bacterium
GAATATACCCAAGTAGAAAATGAAGACTGTTCGGTGAATTTGGATAAGTTGAGCAGTACTTTGATAAAAATATCCTGGGTTGCATCCCTGGCCATTCCTTCATCGGAAAGCATGGTGTAGCACTTTCCAAAAACCTTGCCCGCATACCGTCGGTATAAGTAGGTAAAATATGTCGTATTCTGTTCCCTGAGGTACAAGGAAATCAATTCGGAATCCGACAGGTCTTTCGTTTTTCGTGTCGCGACGGCGGCCAACTTACAACTTGATTTTGGAAGAAAAAACTTGTATACTTAGCGCTGTTTGGTTTTGAAATCATTCTGCAACTCAAGCATTAAATTGCAGTGTGAAGTACAAAATCTCTTTACATCAACTATTAAGCGCAAAGGGAACAAAAAAAGACTAATTTTTATACCTAATCGCTTGTTTTTCTTTCAAAACGTTAATTGGACGTTAATTTGAAAGAAAGTAACAGGTTCCGGCACAATTATTTCTTCTTTTTCTTTTCCTCTATCCCGTCGGTATTGACTACGACGGATGCTTCAAGCTCCCAATTGGCCCTCAATCCTTCAATTTTTTTGGTAAATATGGGCTCAGGTTGGCGTTTCAAGCGGTAATCGCCTGTATCCCATCGGCCGTTCTGATTTTGATCCTCTATGAGTTTAGCCGTATAATTGGAGATAATTAACTTATTGAATGTCAACTTGTACTTGGGCGCGGTTGCGGTAAACACACGTTCCTCTTCCACCACTGTCCCGTTCAATAATTGAAGTACATAATTTTTCCCGGGGCTCAGGTTTTCAACGCTCAGTATCAATCCGCCAAGTTGTTTTTCACCCGGCACATTGATCAGTCGGCGCAGGGTATCTGCATTCCCCAAACCCCATAAGTCGGTTACGGCGCCCGGCAACACATCGAGTCGGTAATTCCTGCCTCCTTGCCAGTTGTATTTCATGCGCAATTTGCGCGGCGCAGCGCTGTCTGTTTCCAGGGTAAAACCATCGAGCAGGATGGAATCAGCATAAAAGGCCCATTTCGAAACATCAAACCCGGATACCGGATAATTGAATTCAAAAACAGCCGGTTTATCGGGAGTTTGTTGAATTAACTTTACTGGCGGCGCTTGTGCAGGAGGCGCATTCGCTGCCAGTTTTTTGCCGGCAGGCGACTGGTCGGAAGCAAAGCGCAGGTTGTGTTGTTTAAGAAAATCAGTTCGCGACAATGCCTTTACCGGCACTGTATCGTTGTTTACATACAATTGCCAGGCTTGAGTTTGCGGAAAATCGTACCAAACCAGTATGGAATCCTGCGTCCATTCCTGTACAACCTTCATACTGTCGATTGCATCCAAACGGACGGTTGCAGAATCGGTAGTGGTTGTGAACTTGAGTTTAACCACTCCAAAGGCGCCCGCATTTTTTTCGGTGAGGCGGTATTTGGGTTGATTTTTAAAAATGCGCAGGAAAAGCGGCCTGCGCATGGAATCATGCACTTGAAGTAAGGTATCCAAAAAGGCTATCCGTTCGCCATCGCCATCCCAGCGCAGGTTCTGGTCGCCGTCTTCAATCGCCGCCACTTTAAAACGCCCGGATTTTACATTCCGGATTTCGTACGAGCCTGTTTTGTCGGTGCGTGAAAAATAGTAGGGCCTTTCCTTTCTCAACACGCTGTCGGCGCTGTTGTCGTACAGCATAACGGAAATATTATCCACCGGTTCGCCGGTCAGCGCATCCACAATCCGACCCTTCACGATTAGGCTGTCGATAAAATCGCCGGTTGAAAACACAAACCGCAAGTCTTTGGCTGCATTGCCCTCGTGAAGGTCTTTCACCGCCGTACCGAAATTTATGGTGTACGTGGTGCTGTCGCGTAGCTTTTCGCTTTTATCAAGTTTCACCACCACTGTTTTTCCCTTCAAAGTCACTTCGGGGCGCTTGGCCAGGGGCGGAGATACGACCACTTGCGCATTGGCTTCCGAAAGCGTTACCCATTCATCAAATTTCAGTTCAATTTTTTGGGGATATTGCCGGGTAGCGAAGTTCGGCGTGCTGCGCAACGTATCGATTCCGGGAGGAGTCGTGTCTTTAGGGCCGCCGGTAGGCGCGCTCTGGCGGGCGCAGGAAAAAAGCGCGGTGGTAAGCAGTAAAACGTAAATTCGTTGGATCATGGATTTCGACGCAAAGGTAGAAACGAAAACACGTTCGGAATGGGTATGGCTTGAATTATTACATTCGAGCCTGTTTTCGCACAGGGTACTTTTTGTTTCCTTAGAAACGCACCAACCTTCCAAAACGTTTGTTTTATAAGGGCTACCCGCCTGCATTGACAAGCTATCCGCAAAATTCCTCATTTTTGCCGTTCAATTCTGGTTTCAATCGAATTAATCGACCCAATATGAAAGAGCTCATTCAACGCCTGTCGAACGATTATCACTCCGATGTAGTTGCCAAACGCCGGCACCTGCACGCGCACCCGGAATTATCGTTCCAGGAGGTGCTGACCGGTCGCTTCGTATCTGAGCAACTGACTGCCATGGGTGTCGACCACCGGCATGGTATGGCCGGCAACGGGGTTGTAGCGCTGATTAAAGGTAAAAATCCGCGCAAAAAAGTAGTCGCGTTGCGCGGGGATATGGATGCCCTGCCCATCCTCGAAGCCAACCAGGTTCCCTACCGCTCGCAAAACGATGGCATAATGCATGCCTGCGGGCATGATGTGCATACTTCTTCGCTGCTCGGTACCGTGCGTATCCTGCATGAACTGCGCGACCAATTCGAAGGAACCGTCAAGTGTATTTTTCAACCTGGCGAAGAAAAATTGCCGGGAGGAGCCAGCATCATGATCAAAGAGGGCGTGTTGGAAAACCCAAAACCAAGCAGCATTTTTGGCCAGCACGTGCACCCACCCCTGCGCGCAGGCGTGGTGGGTTTTAAAGCCGGTCAGTACATGGCTTCTGCCGATGAAATTTATGTGACCGTCAAAGGCCGCGGAGGACACGGCGCTATGCCCCAGGAGTGCGTCGACCCGGTGGCTATTACTGCGCAAATCATCGTCACACTTCAACAAATTGTCAGCAGAAACGCCGACCCGGGTATTCCCACCGTACTCACTTTTGGCAAGATCAACACCGTCGGTGGCGCCACCAACATCATTCCCAATGAAGTAAAACTGGAAGGCACCTTCCGTACCATGAATGAAAAATGGCGGATGGAAGCGCACAAACGAATGAAAAAAGTAGCTGAAAGCCTGGCAAAAACGATGGGAGGCGCCTGCGAATTCCATATTCTGAAAGGCTATCCTGTGTTGCACAACCACGAACAACTCACTACGCGGGCTAAACAATGGGCCGTGGAATACCTGGGCGCCAATCAAGTTGTCGACTTGCCCATGCGCATGACGGCAGAAGATTTTGCCTATTTCACCCAGGCCATGCCCGGCTGTTTTTACCGCCTGGGCACCGGCAACCCGGAACGCGGCATCA
This sequence comes from Saprospiraceae bacterium, assembly GCA_016787465.1. Taxonomy (GTDB): domain Bacteria; phylum Bacteroidota; class Bacteroidia; order Chitinophagales; family Saprospiraceae; genus M3007. The sequence continues at coordinate 3,479 of JAEUUR010000016.1, forward strand.
CCTCCCCTATCCACACAAACACCTTCGACATAGATGAAGCCGCCCTCGAAACGGGCATGGGATTGATGGCCTGGATGGCGTTGAAGGAGTTGGATGCTTGATGCTTGAACAGGTAGCACGGGCTTCAGCCCGTCCCGTAACGGGGCCTTTAGGCCATCGGCAAGCGTGAAGCCCAATACAACATCCTAAATCCACCTCAACAATCTTATAATCATCATAAAAAACTCCTCACGCCTGAACTTCCAAACAACCGTTCACCAAACTCACCCTCGCAAGGTATTCCGTATTTCCGCCAGGCTTTGATCGATCAACAACTTGCCGTCGCGGAATACCTCCTTCAATTCGCCCAGTCTTTCTTCTTCCCAGCTCACCTGATCGACAAGCCGGTAGGCGCCGTTGTCGTGCACGATTTTCATCAGGCCTTTGGCCGATTTTTTGGTGCCGTCGTCGGTAA
>JAEUUR010000496.1 GCA_016787465.1 Saprospiraceae bacterium
TTGTCGTGAATTTCAATTTGCTCGGCATGGTAATTGCCCTCCGAGTTTATCCCGTTTCTGATTCTTCTATTAAATTTTGTATCGGAAATGTACAGATCGCTGCCGGTAGCCCAAATGCCATTTTCCATGATGGGCGGTGTGATGCCTGGCATGTTGGTTGGGCCGTCAAACCTATTGTCGTTCAATACGGTAAGGCTGCTTGCGTTGGATTGAATGCCGTTTTCCCAGAGTCCGATGAAATCGTTGTGGTTGACGGTGATCACCGATTTTTCACAAACCATGCCGTTTCTCATGCGGGTGAACGTATTTCTGGAGGCAGGTGTTCCAAGGTAAGAAGATACTTTTTTGGCACTGATTCCAGCGTAGGCTTTGGGATAACCCGGAGGCGTTTTAATGGAAAAATAAGGGCGCAGGTTTTGAGAGGTCGTCATGGTGTTTCCCCAAAACACGAGTGGAGCCCAGGTTGGAATTCCATTTGCCCAGTCATGAAATACGGACAGTCCGATATAATTGTTGTTAAATATACTCCCTTGAATTTTGTAAAGGACGGCAAGGCTGGGGTTTCGGAGCCAAAGTGCTGAAGCGGCGTCTTCTATTTCGCAGTTGATAAAGTTGAATGAAGGGGGCGTCAGTTCGAGCACACTAAATGCATGTTCCACACTGATGCCTCGCCACATGATATCGCAACTGAAAAATTTACAACCTTCAAACGTCATGGTTTGGGTGTTGAAACATTTAACCGTGATCTGAGCGCCCGGTGCGATTTTGAAATTGCAATTTTGGAAGATCAGGCTGCTTCCCGGTCGGATCGTCCAATTCCCGTTCACCAGGAAGTTTTTGTTTTGCACCACTTCATTCTGACCATACACGGTAACCGTACCGGCGGCTATGGTACAATTCTCAGACGGCTCGTAATTGGGAAATTCATCGCAAAGGGTGCTGTTTACGGATTCAGGAAGATACTCGAAAGGCGTTTCAACGAAACAGGGGTCGTAACTGTGTTGTTCGGTAAAATTATCCGGATCGATCAGATCGATTTGTGCGTGGGCAGGCGCCCAACCTACTAGGAACAGGGTGAAAACCAGGCATTTAAGTAAATTAACGGAAAGGGCATTTATGCCCGAGTAGCTTTTGTGTGTCATAATTTTTGTGTGTTAGTTTAAAAATAACAGAACTAAAAAACCATGGTAAACATCTCCTGGGGAACGATGTAATATTCCTGGTTTTGTGCAAAACTACAAATTTTAGATAAGCGTGTTCATGCTTGTTTGAATTTTATGTGCAGAAATTTCTCAAATGCTTTTATGGCGTGCATAATGCATTACTTCATCCACTCAAGCAGTGTTTTCTGTTCGACAAGACTCCAGGAATGTGGATGAACACACCCATTGGCCCGAACTCCTTTGTTTTCTGTTTTAATGAGCTCGCAGGTGTTGTTTCCTTGAGAAACGAGGGTTTCATAAAGTTTTTCAAACATCCAGCTGTTGGTGTTTTCAGGTCTTCGTTTTCGGTTTTTAAGTTGCCATTCCGGCGCAGGCTCGGTGTACAGCCTGATTTTATATTGCTGGTGATGGTATAGGTTTCCCAGGTGTTTTTGAGATGCCAAAAAAGGCGATAATGTGTTGAATTTATCTATGGCGGAAGGAGGCGTTCCCAGTTCGTTTTCAATCAATTGAACCAGCATTTCAGCTTCACTTATTGCCCCTTCATTTGCCTGCAGCGCGATGTCGTTTTGGGCGTTGTAGTATACCTGTTCCAAATCAACAGGGGAGTCGACAGCAAAAACACCTTTAATTTTTAAGTTGGATCGTTGGCCGGCTATATAATCCGCCAGGAGCAGGGCGATGTTGCCGCCGCTGGAAAAGCCGCCCAGAAAAACCCGGTCTGATTTGATTGGGTGGGTGGCGAAAATGGATTGGAGTTCTCTAAAAAGGTGGTCTTTCTCAGTTTCTGTGAGATAAAGTTTTTGGTTGAAATTCAATAAAACCGTGGTAACCCCTTGCTGATGAATGTCTTTAAGAAAAAAGGCCTCGCGTTTGGTGTGTTCTATGTCGCAGGGGAAACAGGGGAATAGGATCAAAACACACTTTTGTTGTTGGGCAAATTGTACCTCGTAGTTTTCGTTCCGGATCAAGGTTTTTTGTTTGTTTGTCCCGCACGACCATATGAACCAGCAGGTGACAAGTAAAAGTGGAAGTCGTGTTTTCATGTATTTTTGAAAGTAGTTCTTTTTGTTCGGACAAAAATAGGCAAAACAACTTCAGCTGAATACTGGCAGGTGCGCCAACATCAATTTTGCCGTTGACGGCTATCATTGACAGCCCTGGGTATTCACCAGCACTTTTATACAAAAATGCCATGAAACAGGTGCTAATTTTCTGGATAATGCTTTTTCTGGCGGGTTGCACGAAAATGCCTATGCATGAACCGGATAAAGACCACGTGATCCGAGGTAAGGTGATCGACATACGGGACAAAAAAGGCATCGCGGGTGTGGAAGTAATGGTCTTGGATCATTGGAACGACTTGTTTAATTATTCTATGATCGTCACCGGGCGCGATACGACTGCAGCCGACGGTTCTTTCGAGGTGTGGTATACTGTCAAGCAGAATGCGGACAGACGAATACTGAAATTGGCGCATTTGCCCGAAGGATATCAACACGGCATCACCATCGGAACGGCGCGGGAAGGTTGCATATATTATGACTCAGCGGGGCTATCTGATCCACAGCAAATTTATGGAGGATACCTGGTGAAAGATGAAGGAAAATATACCATTGAACTGATGCCACTAACCTATGTATCCTTTTCCATGCCGGTCATTCCTGCTTCATATGCCGATCGAAGGATTGAGCTCATTGCTTATGATTTTTGCTGGTCGGGTACAATTGGTATTCCTAATTACAATTGTGTGGGCTGTGAAGAATGGTATGGCGATGAATTAAGATTTCAGATGAATGACAAGAAAAGCTGGCAAAAGCTCATGACGCCTTTTTACCTACGTGTAGGCAATGAGGTGCGGGTCGAATATGAAATTACTCATCCGAACTATCATCCAATAATAGAAACATTCACCTGGGAGGTGCCATACGGCGATACCACGCAGGTTCAGATGGTGTTTAAGGAGTAAAATGAACAATTGATCGTTGGGTTTACAAGTAAATGCCTGGCTAAATAAATTTCCTCATAATAAACCCCGGGCGGTAGCAGCAGTCAAAGCACTAAAATCCTGCTTTATGATCCGTTTGCTCGCCTTCATGTTTTGTATTCTTTGCTGCTGTCTTACCAGCTTGGCCCAATCCGTCCCGGTCTACCTCTACTTCGCCAGTCACAATGAAACCAATGACCAGAGTTTTCATGGCTTGAACTACAACACCCCCACCGATTACGCCCTCATGCGCGCGCATGTGCGGCGCGTGTGCGACACGCTGCTGGCCCACGGCGCGCCGTACGACATGATGTTGGAAAGCAACTTCATTTTAGGCTGCCTGAAAAATGAAAACGCAGCCGTCAGCGGCAATGACCTGATCGAATGGGTGAGTCAACAGCCCGGGTTTTCCGTGCAACCGCACAACCACTTTAAACCCTTTGGCGTTGGCGCCAATCCGTACAATTACGCCGATCTGGTGTATTTGCTCGACAGTTGCGGCGTCGATACGGCGCAGGTGATGGGCGGCTTTATCTGGCGTGATTTTACCAACCCGGTGGCGGTCAGCGAAGACTGGACGGACTGGCAAACGCCTCGACCCGGCTTCACCTTTCCACAGGTACGCTGGAGGCCAACCTTGCTCTGGGGCGGCGGGTCGCCCAATCATATCGACGATTTCAGCGCTTTCGGCGTTTGGAAGCCCACTGCGGCGACGCAGGCGGGTTTTGGGCAGCACGATTCCGACCAGATGCTCATCAATTTCGGCAACGGTTGCGGTGATGATTTTGTACTTTGGGACACGACCAATGCCTATCAGCTGGCCTACCGGATTATGAACTTTGCCGATAGTGTGCAGGCCTATTTTTCTGGCGACCCGGACGCATTTTTCAACCAAAAAGTGATGATGAATTTTCGGCATTTCCCGGCGGCCGGGTATGCCGAAAAACTAGGATTGGTCTTGCGCCTGATTCAGCCGTACATCGATAACGGGAAAATTCGCTTCTCAGGAATAATGGAAACCTGGGAAAGCTGGAAAACGCTTCACCCCGACCCGGAGCAGTCTTTTGTGTTGAGGTGCGAGGATGGGGTGACGGTTTCGAGTGTGAAGCCGTTGCTGACAACCACGGCGGTTAAAGAGGTGGAAACTCGTACAATAGTTTGGCCAAACCCGGCTTCGGAGTCGATTTGTTTTCAGCCGACAGTAAAACGCTTGAGTTTGTTAGATGTATGGGGCAAATTGGTAATGGAAGTGTCAGAAGAAACCACTTGCGTTGACATTACCGGCTTGACGCCAGGTGTTTATTTTTATCGCAGTGAATTGGGGAATGGGAAAATAGTTGTTCAAAGATGAGTTGTGAGTGGCAAACTGAATTATTACAAAATTTCTAATAAAAGTTCTAGGTTCAAATAAATCATTGAAAGGTATGGTGCAGCATCTCTGTCCCAAGTGTTTGGGCTTCGATTAATTGCTTT
>JAEUUR010000075.1 GCA_016787465.1 Saprospiraceae bacterium
CACCGTGGCGCTCAACCAGCTGCGCGGCGGGTTCAAAAAAGAAATTCAGGTGTTGCGCGACGAACTGATCCATTTCGCCAGTCTGGTAGAGCTGGAGCTCGATTTTTCGGAAGAAGACGTCGAGTTTGCCGACCGCGGGCAACTGCGCGCGCTGGTGGAAAAAATCCGGAATTACCTGCAGGCGCTGATCCGTTCGTTTGCCCTGGGCAACGCCATCAAAACCGGTGTGGCCACCGTGATTGCCGGGCGGCCCAACGCCGGCAAATCGACCCTGCTAAATGCCCTGCTCAATGAAGAACGCGCCATCGTGTCGGACATCCCCGGCACCACGCGCGACACCATCGAAGAAGTGCTGAACATCCGCGGCATCCAGTTCCGGCTCGTCGACACCGCCGGTATCCGCGAGGCGCAGGATCAGATCGAAGCCATCGGCGTACAGCGCACCCTCGAAAAAGTGCGCGAAGCCTCGGTGCTGCTCTACGTGTGGGACGTAGCCGGCGGCATGACCCTCGCCGAGGTGTTCTCCGACCTCGAATCCCTGCAAAACGAAGCGCTGCAACTGCTGGTGGTGTGCAACAAAATGGACCGCAACCCCTACTTCCAAACCGATTGGCTGCTCGATCCGACCCGCGCCGACATCCACCCCTACCTGGCCGGCGATCCGCCCGCGGATTTGAGCGCATACCAAGGCCGCCTGACCGAAACCCAACTGGTGCCTGTATCGGCCAAAAACGAACAAAACATCGCCCTGCTGAAAGAAAAACTGTTCGACCTGGTGGCAGGCGGCGAACTGAAACTGGAAAGCACGGTGGTAACCAACGCCCGGCACTACGACGCCCTCCAACGCGCCGACGACGCCCTCGCCGAGGTGCTCCACGGCCTGGCCACCGGCATCACCGGCGATTTTGTGGCGCAGGATATCCGGCGCGCGCTGGCGTACCTGGGCGAGATCACCGGCGAGATTGGGGTAGAGGATTTGCTGGGGAATATTTTTGGGAAGTTTTGTATTGGGAAGTAAGTTGTACTTTTAAAGGCAAAAAAACATACCATATTCTTTGAATTTTACTTACCGGGATTACCATGTTAACAGAAAACGATGTTATCGCGATATTGTCAAAGTATTTAGAATCAAATAATTATCGAATCATCAGTGCTTTAAGTACTGGAGAACGGGGCATTGATTTAATTGCCGAAAATACCGAGCACTGCCTATTTATTGAAGCAAAAGGAGAAACCAGTTCAAAAGGTTATACGGCAAGATATGGTACTCCGTTCACCAATAATCAAATTAAATCTCATGTATCGAGGGCACTTCTGGCAGCAATGATGGTTTTAAACAATGCCAAAGGATCTCCCAAGATTATTGCAGGTATTGCCTTGCCTGACAATGCCGGTCACAGGTCGGTGGTCGACAAAATCAGGTTGCCATTGAATACCTTAGGCATTAAATTATTTTGGGTGTCTTCATCCGGTGTCACCGAATAACTTATTTTTCGAATATTTTATAAATTCGACCTTCACCCATAAAAGTCTCATTATAAGTACTCCGGTTGGTTTCGAAAGAATTAGAAGGTAACAAACATTGAAGATTTGCGCCGCTCTTCAATCCACGACCTCAAACGGTTGGGGATGTTGCGCGACGGCTTCAACGGTTCAATGAACTGGACACAGAACGGGGAAAAAGTGGCGAGCATTGGTTTGCGCGTTCGTTTGTCAGGCGAAGAACCGGCTGTTTTGCTGGATTATACCTTGACAGATACGAAAGAGGTAGTTGCGGATTGGGTAAGGCTTCACTACCAACCAAGCAACCTGCCCAATTTGAACTGGGGTTACTGGATGTTTATTTGCCCAGCAACTGGTACGCCTTGCCGGATAATGCCATAAAATTCATCTTTAGGCAGAGTGTCCTTCAAAGAAGTAACGTACTGCTCAATGCCTTTCATCGCATTGATCACTGCCTTATCAATCTCTTTATCGGCAGAAAGGTACTTCAGGTAATCACACCGGGATCCATCGGGAAGATACAAGCCACATTTCTCAATGGCAATTTTCTCAATCGGCTCTTCTAATCGCGTTCCTTTCTTGTTCTTGTAGTCTTCCAGAATGGCCTTTTCAAAATTGCTGTACTTGATATCTGCAAACTTCAGAAAGATGATCCCCAAAACAGGTGGGCTGTAGTCATTGGATTTCAGATCGCTGTCCGCGTGGAGCTTGTTTGCGGCCAGTCACAAATCGTCTTTTAATTTTTTAAATTCTTTATTGGTCATTCTTTCTTTGTTTCGTTCATGTTTTTAAGATGTTGAAGATGAGCATGCTTTTAGATTACTTAAAATAATAAATCGTTTGGCTAAAGGTAATCATCTATTGCTTCCACCGTCGTTTAAGGTCTCAAATCATTAGAATGGATAGCGGAAATGTCCATCCAATATTGGTTCATGTGGCAAGATTTAGTGGAAGACATTAGGAAACGTGATATTATACTCACATTGGAAAATGACAGGATCATAAACCCTTCTGTTTCAATTATGATGGATGCAGCGCAAATTCTGCTCAAAATTTGTAATAACTTCGGCTTCAACCCACGCGCTCGGATGAGTTTGAAAATCAATCCACAGGCGAAAGGGCGGACGGAATTTTGAGCCAGATAAAGGGCGAGGTGTATAGGGACAATGATGGCCCGTTGGCAGAATTTCTGAATGATCATGTGGAATAAACGTGGAAAATAGACTGTATGAATTCTTACAACCTAACTACAATCTCAAAATATTGTAACGCACATGATGCCAGTGACGAATACAAAAAAACTTCATGATTTATCGTGATGGCATTCAAACAAGAAAATTGCCTTTTATGTCTTAAAAATCATCTTTTAGGTGAATTTGAAGATATAAATAGCAATGTTTATAAAACATTCGTATCTTTGCATTCATCAAAAAGGTGAGTAAACGGATATAAAAGACAATTTTAAAATTATGAGCTTGGAGTGGAAAATCATTAAACAATTCTCAGAAGATGAAACCCCCTGTTTCTCATTGGAGGATGCGAAAAAGAAGTTTAGTAACGAAAGCCCTTCTTATTTGGAGAATTTGCTTGTCAAAATGGTAAACAACAAGAAACTCGTAAGATTGCAACCAGGGTTATATTACATTGTGCCATTGGATCAGGAAGGAGAGTATTTTATCCCCAACTGGCATATGATTGCTAAATATATTATGAGAAGCAAAAATTACTATATCGGCTATTATTCAGCTCTACAAATCCATAAGTTGATTACTCAACCAAGTGTCAGCGAAATCGTTGTTACAGACTCACAAGTTAAACCAAGCAAAATTGAAATTCGAGGTGTACGGTTTCAGTTCATCTATCACAACCAACATAGGTTTTTTGGTTATGAAAAAACTTGGATAGACGATTTTAATCAAGTTAATACAAGCGATCTCGAAAAAACATTAGTAGATTCATTCATTAACCCCCATCACAGTGGAGGTATGGTAGAAATAGCAAAGGCAGAGTATGAAACAAGAGGTAAGGTAAGTAAGGATAAAATAATTGACTATTTTACAAGAGCTGGAAGTAAAGTGGCTGCAAGAAGATATGCATTTATTTGCAAGGTTTTGAATATAGATGATGCCCATCACAAAGGGTTGCTAAAAAATAGCTTGTCTGGGAAAATTCTAAGACTTGACACTTCCCAACCTGATGAGGGCAAGATAAATACTGAGTATGAGCTTAGAATCAACAGAGATTTAGAAACAATTCAGCAATCAATATTTTCTTAATATGATAACAACTGGAGAAATAGATAAAAAAGCAAATCTGGAAAAAGTAAGAGCTACACAAGTACAAAAAGATTATGTTCTTTCTTGGATACTTAAGGGTATCTCAAAGAACGATTTTTTGAAAGAAAATTTGGTTTTCAAAGGAGGTACATCATTAAAAAAGGTGCACTTCGTGGATTACAGATATTCTGAAGACCTTGATTTTACATTGCTCAAAGATGAAATCACGAATGAAGAAATATTGAAAAATTTTGAATCTATTTTTAATGATATTTACACGGACTCACGGATAAAAATGAATATAGATAAGGAATCATTGGACACACATGATTCAGGAAGTATCAAATTCTTCATAGATTTTAAAGGGCCACATGGTAATGATAAGATTAAAATAGATATAACGCGTGGTGAAAAATTGGAATTCGACATTGAAGAAAAACCTATATTTAAAAATTATTCAGATTTAGGAGATGAAGACATAAATATTCAATGTTATTCCTTAAATGAAGTATTGATTGAAAAAATGGCAGCATTAATGGGAAGAACTACACCAAGAGACCTTTATGACTTTCACTATCTGCTAAATAATGAAGGATTAAGCTTGGAAAATGTAAATATTGAGTTCACCACTAAAGCTAAAAATAAAGGTCATGATCCAAAAGTATTTAGAGATAAAGTGATCAATAAAGAAAATACATTTAAACGAGATTGGGAAAGTAGTCTGAAAAACCAAATGGCAGAAGGTGAACTTCCACTTTTTGATGAAGTATGGCGAAATTCAAATAGGTTCTTCAGAGAAGCAGAAAGGCACCTAAAGAATTAAATTAAAGGTATGATTTTGAAAATATGTATCCCATTTGTACCCAATTTTCATAACTACTTGACAATCAATACAAATCACTTTTTGTATTGGAAAGTAAGTTATCCCCCCCCTCTCCCCAACAAAGGTCACCAATCCACCTGATCTCGATTGTCATCAAGCGATTGAAAGCCGTTTATTTTTGTACTTGAAGGCGTTCACCTGGCGACACATCAAGTTGTCGAATGGTAGGTCCGAAGGAAGAATCAGCACCACAAGGGCATCGGCATAGCTCGATGGCCAAGTAACCATTTCCAGGAACAAATCACTTTTTACCATGGAAAATCGAACCACTCTTTTCTTCCTGTTGGGTGTCTTGTTGATTTTTAACACGTGCCACAAGGAAGACCTCTGCAAAAACCAAAATTGCTACCCAGGTACCTGTGTGAATGGGATATGTGATTGTCCGGCAGGTTATGAAACGGATGAAGATGGGCGCTGCATAGAATCCGTTTGTGTCGGTATTAATTGTGTGCATGGCCAGTGTGTGAATGGCCAGTGTACCTGTGACGCAGGGTACGAACGCGATGCAAACGGACATTGTACCGTCGTTTCCCGTGATAAATTGATTGGTGCGTATTCGGTGTCCAAAGCCTGTCCGGAAACAGGTTCAGCGTTCTATAATACCAGTATTGTCGCTGGGGATAACATCTACCAATTAAAGATAAAAAATTTCGACGGGTATAGCAATGTAATTGGAACTATCTACACCAAATCCGACTCCTTATACATAGACATATCCCATTCTGCTCATTCTAGCTCGATCAATGCCACAGGCGTTTATTCCCAAAATACCACAGGAAAGCCTACCATTACTTTTACTTATTGGCATTATGTTTTTGATGGAGTGTCTTGGCTTCCAGTCATCGTTGAATCATGTCACTCGGTTTTTGTCCATCAGTAGTTGAAAATTAACGTTGAGGCATGTATCATTCACCATTTAATCGGCCGCACATCAAACGGCCGACTGGCGCATACATCTCCGTTCTTGATCTGTTGCGCTTATATTCTGGACACCCATTCCGACAATCGTTTGGATCGGGGGCGGGGCGCTAAAGATTCAGCTCTTCTTGTATACGCCTGATTTGTTGTTTTAATATTGGAAGTTCCCGGATTGCAACTCCCCATATGACTTCCAGTGAAACCCCGAAATATTCATGGACGACTACATCTCTGAGTCCGGCGGCATCACGCCAAGGCACTTCCGGATACTTTGTTCGAATATTCTCCGGAACATGTTTGATTGCTTCGCCAATGATGGCAAGCCTGCGGATGACAGCATCTTGCTTTTCAAGGTTAGATTCGAAAGCGACTTGGGAAACGCCCCGGACAAAACCCTCAATGATCTCGATGCTCTCGACAATATCCCCGAAATACACATTAAGCTGCCTCTTTGCCATAGACAGGTATTGCCGATTGAAGGATGATATCTCTGATAGAAGGTTTTATGGCTTTAAACTCAACTAGATCCACTTTTCTGCCAAGCAAGTCTTCCAGTTCATGTTTGATATGGATGAATTCAAGGAGACCGATCGGAGCAGACAGTTCGATCAGTAGGTCAACGTCACTATCTGCTGTGGCCGTTCCATCGGCAAAAGAGCCAAAAAGACTGGCTCGGGAGATTGGGTACTTCCGAAGTATGGATGCTATTACTGTTGAAATTTCCATTGGCCTAAATTGCATCATTAGAGCATCGTTGCAAGATGCAGGCAAATATATGGCTTTTTTCGGGACTTTTTTGTCCTGCTGATCCATTGAGCAGAACAACCGATGAACAGTAAACCGGCTATTTAGGGGTGATGGAGCGAAAGACTGTCACCATCCCCCCAACAATTTCCCCTCCCCAAAAAACCATTCAGGCGCAATCTTAATTATGTTTGTAGCTTGAACTGTACTTTCTTTTACCGGCTCCCGCTTTCAATCTTCACAACCATGATCCATTGTTCCGCAGAACGGCAAACCACGCGTATGCAGCACCCGTTTGCCCTGCTCACGCTATGCCTGCTTTTTTTCACGCAAGGGATCGTTGCCCAGGGCCCTCCGGGCTACACCTGGTGCGCTTCTGAAAACCAGTCGTTCACCCTGCCTGCCCGAAGCCACGTGGCCTATGGGGCCAACAACTCCTTCGCTTACCTCTACAACCAGACAGGCACCATCACCTTCAACAACACCACTTTTGGCGACCCCGCGCCGGGCGTCGTCAAATCCGGGTATTATAAAATCGCCAGCAGCGAAGGGAGCCTCTCCACGCTCGAAGCAACTTTTCAAAAGCTGAAAGACCATATCACGGGAGTGATTCAATTGAACGGCCAGGAGTTGAACAGCTTAAGCGACTCCATTCAGCAGCATATTTTTGCGGTAGCAGACACCAGCTCGGCGGTCGCCATGGCCCTGGATATCATCGACTGCTATGAAACGCTCAAAGGCCCGATTTTTCTAAACGCTTCCACGCAAAGTGGCTTTCCCAATAAGTTTGACGCTGTGGATGGCAAAGAATTGGCCAGGGCGGTCTTCGTTTTGCAACAAGGCGTTTTTGATCACGTGTATACGCCGGTGAACATTTCCAAATATTTGCACCTGATCGCCAACCGGAAATTTAAAACCGCCAATTGGTTTCCTGGAGTTTGCCCAAGTCCAATCGATTCTTCAACGACCTATACGGCAAAAATCAATGCTTCTTTGCCGGCAGAATATGGCATAGGCACGGCATTCTCCGACGCCCCCGCCAGGCGACCAACGGGGTACTACCTCGCGCCAGGATCCGTCGGCACGGTAAAAGTCCCGCAGGCGCTGGTCAACAAAGGCTTTAGAATTCTCGTGGGCGCGCATACGGTGAACCGCGGCTCGAGCAATGAAGTCAAACGATTTTTCAGGGTGACGAACACCTATTCCATCGAGGATACCATTACCCAAATCATCAATCCTTTTGGCGGCGGCATTTATATCGTCACGCCTTATCTGGCAACGGAAGGAATCGTTGAGATTCAACTGACGAATGTGGTGCCAGCGCCCTATTTCTCCGCAACCAGCGCAAGCGCGACTACCCTCCAGGACTGGCAAAATACTCAGCGCCACAATCCGGCGCCCTGGGCCGATTTTGTTTCCGATAAATTCATGATGCAGGTGCCTACCAGCTGGATTTATAATTACAACGACCCGGTGACGCTCATGCAGGATTGGGACAATCGAATGGATGTGGTTTCCAAAATGCTGGGGCATGAGCTTACGCTCAATAACATCAAACTGTACTTACAGGTAGATGTGGGCATTCAATACAACGGTTTTTACGGCATCGGAAACCCGCAGGTGAACAATGTCTACAACCCTGCGCAGGTGGAAAACGGCAATAAAAACCACTGGCTGATTCGGCCCGGCGTTGGTTTTTGGGAAACGGAATTTCATGAAATGGGGCATGCTCAGTTGTTCAGCAAATTCCCGGGGGAAGAAGAAGCTGCCGTGAATGTGCCTGCCGCTGCCATTTATAATCGCCTGTACGGCATGGGCATTGACTCGGCGCTGGGCAAATCCTTTGGCAACCAACCTTACATCACCCGCGACCAGGCGGCGCTTAATTGGATGGTAACGCCCAATTTCCGAGCAGGCAACCCCATGGATATCTCCAATACCACCAAAGATGAGGTGCGTTACCAGCAGCGGGGTTATGCAAAATACATTGAATTGGCCGCGCTCTTCGGCTGGGAGGTGATCGATTCATTTTATAAAAAAGAACAATTGGATTTTATCAACCAGGCGCCTGGCGATGGGCTCACGAATGTGGACAGCCGGATTTTGCGTTTTTCAAAAACGACCGCAGCAGATATGAGGCCGCTGGTCCATTTCTGGGGGGTACAACCTAAAAACCCGACGGCATTGGCATCCGCCATCAACGCCGCCGGCTTGGCGCCGTCGAAGCTTGTTTGTGAGCGGTTGGAGCATTACAAATCCATTATTCCGCTCAATAACGCCCAATTCCAAGCCCATGCCAATGCCTTTTTCGGCGGCTCGGTACCTCCGGGCGGGCATCCGGATTATGGGTCGGGCTGGTACAACATTTGGCTGCCTCAATACAATGAAACCCATGGCGCGCTGGCACTACAATCCATGCAGAATATCATCGATTTGTATTTCCCCGATGGTTGCCCCACCGAAACGCCGACGCCAACGGTTACCGTCAACAGCGCAA
>JAEUUR010000501.1 GCA_016787465.1 Saprospiraceae bacterium
AATGACGGATATACCCTGCTCAATCCTGTGCCCGGAAATGCGAGTCACAATGAGACAGGGGTTAAAATCCTTCGACAACCGGACGGAAATTATTTGTTCATGGGTGAAACCTATCCACAAAAACCCGTGTTATGGCGACTACTAAGCAACGGCGCTCCGGCCATTTATGCGGCATCTTACAGTTACAAAGTATTTGATGTCGCCGGCAATTTTAAGCCAGTGGATATGACCTTTGGCGCCAATGGCCGGATCGTTATCGCCGGTGAGTTCGAGCCCTCGGGCGCTACCTACAAAGAATTTGCTGCCATTCAAATCAACGATGCCCTTGCTGTTGGTACAAATCAACCGGACAATTCAGAAGCAACCCTGCTTTACCCCAATCCGGCAAAAGACCAGGCAACCTTCGAGTTTGAACTGCGTGAATCCGGGTCGGTTTCCCTGGTAATGTATGACTCTCAAGGGCGAGTTTTGCACCGCTTTCTGACACAGGCATTTTATCCTTCCGGGAAAAACACCCTGACACTTCATTTGCCGCCAAATTTGGCTTCAGGGCTCTATTTGTTTCAATTCAGTACCGAAAAGGGTAATGCCCGCAAATGGCTGATGATTGAAAATTGAATAGACCTGGGATCAATCAACTACCGCGTAGTTATGCTGCCGTCGCGTTATGTTTGCAGGATGAAAATTTGAGTGTAATTGATTTTTGATCAGGAAGTTATCCAACACTCACATTTTGTCCTGGACCAAATCCGCCTGAATGCTATGCGCTTTTTCCCTGTTCCGCTGGTTATCGTACTCTTTTTTCTCGCTTCTGACCATTCCACTCCAACCATGGATTATTCCGGCTGGCCGGAGTACCTGGGCGGTCCTGATCGGAACCATTATTCCTCATTAACCCAAATCAACAAGGAGAACGTCCAAAAACTGCGGATTGCCTGGCAATATTCCATGCCTGACAGCGGTCAGATGCAGGTGAACCCGATTATGATCGACGGGATCTTGTATGCCGTCAGTCCGTATTTACAGGCAATCGCCCTGGATGCGGCAAGCGGGCGTGAAATATGGCGGTTTGGTGAAGAATCTTACCGGCACTGGGCTACTACCGGCCGGGGAGTAGCCTATTGGTCAAACGGCGCCGACGCCCGCATATTCCACACCATCGGTTCCAGGTTGTATGCCTTGCATGCCAAAACCGGCAAGCCGGTTGCCGGTTTTGGAACAAACGGGTTTATTGACCTGCACGAAGGCCTGGGGGCTCAAGCCGGCGACAAATTTGTTGGCTGCTCTACCCCAGGAACCGTTTTTGAAAACCTGATCATCATGCCCTTGCGCCTGTCGGAAGGGGCCGACGCCGCTCCGGGATATATACAGGCTTTTGACGTGCGAAGCGGCAACTTGGTTTGGACATTTCATACCATTCCCCATCCGGGCGAATACGGTTATGAAACCTGGCCGCCCGATGCATGGAAAAACACCAATATCGGTGGCGCGAACAATTGGGCGGGGTCTTCGATCGACCGTGATCGCGGCATTTTGTATGTTCCTACTGGTTCCGCATCGCCCGATTTTTATGGAGGTTTTCGGAAAGGGCAAAACCTGTTTGCCAATTGCCTGCTTGCGCTTGATGCACGTACCGGAAAACGCCTGTGGCATTACCAATTTGTTCATCACGACCTCTGGGACCGCGACTTGCCAGCGCCACCCAACCTGATCCGGGTAAAGAAGCACAGCAAATGGGTAGATGCGGTGGCCCAGATCACCAAATCAGGTTATGTGTTTGTGTTTAACCGGGAAACCGGAAAGCCGCTTTTTCCCATCAAAGAAGTAAAGACATTACCCTCCAGCCTGGAAGGGGAAGCGCCCTGGCCCACCCAGCCCGTACCCGTCAAACCCGCGCCATTCGCCCGGCAGGAATTAAAAGACACCGACATCAGTCCGTACGCAGAGAACAGGGAGGAATTGTTGAAAATTTTAAAAGCCACACGGAAAAGGCGGTTTGAACCACCGAGCAAAGAAGGTACTTTGTATTTCCCCGGTTTTGATGGCGGCGGAGAATGGGGCGGCGCGGCGGCCGATCCGCAGGCGGGCATTTTATACGTCAATTCCACTGAAATGGCCTGGATTCAGCACATGACAGAGGTGCCACGCCCTCAGGATTTGGCACACATGAGTCCGGGAGAACGCGTATACATGCAAGCGTGCGCGAGTTGCCACAAAACCGATCTGAGTGGCATCCCTTCGAGCGGATTTCCGGGTTTGAAAGACATTTCCAAACGTAGAAGCAGGGATTTCGTAAGCAACATCATCCAAAAGGGGAAAAGTATGATGCCCGGTTTTTCTTATCTTTCCAAGGAAGAACGCGCGGCGGTAGTGGCATTTTTATTTAGCGACGAAAAAGCGGTGATTCAGCCCGTATCCGATGGTGCTATTCCCTATGTTCCTTATGAGCATACCGGGTACAACAAGTTTCTCGACAGTAAAGGGCACCCGGCCATCACACCGCCCTGGGGAACACTCAGTGCCATCGATTTGAATACCGGCGATTTTCGTTGGCAAATCACATTGGGCGACACCAGAGAATTCAGAGAAAAAGGATATCCACAAACCGGCGCAGAGAATTACGGTGGCCCCTTGGTAACACAAAGCGGGCTTTTGTTCATTGCTGCTACCAAAGACGGCATGTTCCGTGCCTTCGACAAAACTACCGGAAAATTGTTATGGGAAGTGGAATTGCCCGCCGCTGCCTTTGCCACGCCCTGCACCTACCAAATCAACGGCAAACAATACGTCGTGGTCGTATGCGGAGGCACCAAACTGGGCGTCAAAAAAGGCAATCAGGTAGTTGCCTTTGCCCTTGAATAAATGCCCGTTATGTCGTTTTTGTCTAACTTTGTGATCGAATGAAACAATTCTCAAACTATGCGCCTGAAAGCACTTACCAATCTTAAATTTTTTACTGTATTAGCCTTTCTCACACTAATCCTTCCATTTTGCAAATCAACCCAGATGACAAATGCGCCCAAACCCCTGGAACAATACGCAACTGAAGAAGAAACTCCCCTTATTTCTACCCTTACCATTCCCATCAATATACCTCTGGATGAATTGGTTCGTTCGCTGAACAACAGTTTGTCAAAACAAGCACTCTACGAAGACTATTCATTCGATGACAATGGAGCAGACGGTCTAATGCTGAACGCCTGGAAAAGTCGTGACATGACCCTGAGCATGTATGGGAACACCCTTAAATACCGGGTTCCGCTTAAAATCTGGATCAAAAAGGCACTGCTGCTTGGCGCCTCCGCCGAAGCTGAAGCCGAACTCGCGCTGAATTTTAAAACCGTTTTCAGCCTGAATCAGGATTGGACAATCAATACGCAAACCGAGGTAGAGTGGCACGAGTGGTTAAAAAATCCGGTGCTTAAAACCGGTATCGGAGACATCAGTGTAGAAACCATCGCCAATATGGCGCTGAATCGCAGCAAAAAAACCCTCGCCCAGGCCCTGGATCAATATGTTGCGCAACAAATCAACCTCAGACCCTATGTTCAAGCGGCTTGGACGGCTATTCAGGCGCCTATTTTGCTTGATTCGGCTTACCAGATGTGGACAAAAACCACACCCACCAGCATAGGAATGACACCTATTACGACCTATGGAAATTCTATCCGCGCTAAAATAGCGGTGGAATGTATCAATGATGTGACTTTCGGGCAAAAACCAAGTTTCCGCCGCGATTCGTACCTGCCAAATCTGAACCTGATCACGGAAGCTCCCGACGATTTTATGATGCAGTTCGCTACTGATGTTCCATTCGCTGAAGCAGAACGATTAGCTAAAAACATGATGGTCGGACAGGTGTTTGAATCGGGCAAAAAGAAGGTAAAAGTAGAAGATATCATGCTTTGGGGGAACAACGATAAAGTGGTGGTAAATACAAGGCTGAGCGGTTCGTTCAATGGCAATATTTACTTTATCGGAAAACCGGAATTCAACGCCAAGCGCAACCTGGTGGAAGTGAAAGACCTCGATTACCACCTCGATACGAAAAGTTTTCTTTTACGATCAGCTTCCTGGCTTTTCCAGGGCCCCATTAAAAAGAAAATGGCTTCTGCCATGTCTTTCCCGCTAGAAGAAAATGTCAACTACATCAAAACTTCTGCCCAATCCTCGCTGTCAAACTACGTTATCCAGCCTGGTGTGATTCTAAATGGCACGATCGATTCCGTTTCGGTACAGGATGTGCATGTAACGCCAAAAGGAATCCGGGTTGATTTGTTTTCGAAGGGCAAAGTGAATGTGGATGTGAAGGGGCTGTAAGCGTACATATCCATTTAAATCTATACAGGTTTTTCGGTCAGCCTTGCTTCAATGCTGGTCAGTGAGGTTTTTTGTCGTTTTATTACCCATATCCGGCGCAAAATTCAAATCCCGGCATGTGCAAAATCGCTCCTTTTGTGGTTGAATCCCGAAACGGAATGAGCAGAAAATCAAGGAACTTGTGAAAATGGTTGTTTACGATAGCTTCTGTTGGAACATCCATAGTAACTCCCCGCTCAAGCCGTTTGGGTGTTTTAAAACCTAATTCAAACTTCTAAAACAATTCAACCATGAAAAAACTCTGCTTGGCAGCTTCGCTGCTACTGGCTGTCTATTGCCTGGCGCGCAGCCAAACACTTTCTCCTACCCTTCTTTCCTCCGGTAGCGCCCGAAACACTGCAACTGGCTTCGGCTCGCTCGAATGGTCGATAGGCGAAACAATGGTGGAAACATTCTCCAATGCCAATATCCTGACGCAAGGCTTTCACCAGGTTTATTTGACCGTTACGGCGACCGACGATGTCACTTTCGATCCGAGTTTGAGCGTATTTCCAAACCCTACCTGTTCCGTGTTGAATATCCACAGCGAACAATCCGTGCTAGCGCGCTTGTTCAACCATGCAGGGCAATTGATTACTTCATTTACCGAGCCTTTTCGGGAACAACAATACGATGTTTCCCGCCTTCCGGCAGGCGCGTATTTCTTGGAAGTCCGTGGCTTGAATACCCAACAAACCAAAACATTTAAAATCGCGATTTCCAGATAGTCCATTTTCAATCCTTTCCAACCTCTGCCTTAGGCAGTCCATTACAAAAACTTGATTATGAAAAAGATAACATCCATTTTCCTTTTTTGTGCGCTGGTCGTTGCGGGCACGTTTGCCCAGGCGCCACAAAAATTCCGCTATCAGGCAGTTGCCCGCGACGCGGCCAACGCCCCCTATGCAAACACTAACCTCCGCATTCGCTTCTCCATTTTGGAAGACAATGACGCAGGTACGGTTCGTTATTCGGAATACCACGATGTGACCACTACCCCCCTCGGTTTGTTTGAGGCAAGCGTAGGCAACGGAACCATCATTTCAGGCAGTATGTTGACCGTCAATTGGGGCGCTCACCCCTATTATTTGAAAGTAGAACTGAACCCTGCGCCTCCCGGCGGCGCATTTTTACCCATGGGCGTCAGTCAACTCCTGTCGGTACCCTATGCACTGTATGCCCAACAATCCGGCTCCGATCAAGATCAACAAACGTTGAGTTTGTCTGGAAATCAATTAAGCATTTCCAATGGAAACTCGGTGACGGTGGATGGCTCCGCCACGAACGAGATACAGAACATTTCTATCGCTGGCAATGTCATATCGTTATCCAACGGTGGTGGTTCGATTACATTGCCCCCCAGCACCGGCACCGACGCCCAATCCCTGAGCATCTCCGGAAACCAACTTTCCATCAGTAACGGAAATACGGTCAGCCTCCCTGCCGAAGTAGACGGCAGTACGACCAATGAAATTCAATCATTAACCTTATCTGGCAACACCTTGTCGCTTTCCAATGGTGGAGGTTCTGTTTCGCTCCCTTCCGGCACTTCTTACACCGCCGGCGCTGGCATATCTATTTCAGGCGCCACCATCAGCAACACCGGCGATACCAATGCCGCCGACGACCTCACCAATGCTTCCCTGGCGGCAGGTGATGTAACCGGCGCCTTCAACAATTTACAAATTTCCGGCGGGGCCGTGGGTACGCCTGAAATAGCCAACGGCGCTGTTACCGGATCAAAAATCGCGCAAGCCGGCGCAACGCCGGGGCAAGTGCTCAAATGGAACGGCGCCTCCTGGACGCCCGCGAACGATGATGCCGGAGGCGGCGGTTTCACCCTGCCCATCAGCCAGTCGGTGAATCTGACAGGCCCTGCCATAGAAATTATCAACACAGGCGGAGGTTCGGTTATTGAAGCAACAGCAAGTGGCAACAACACTGTCGGTGCCGTGATCGGCGTTCTATCCGCCACCAACCCGGCCACGCCTTCCGCCGGTGTGGTTGGATTCAGCAATTCGCCCAGCGGTGCTGCCAACGGTGTTTGGGGAGAAGCCACCGGTGAAGGCGCCGGGGTATTAGGCACTAACCTCAGCGGCGATGGCGTGGTAGGCCGCAGCAACGACGGCGATATCTCCAGCGATCATGCGGCTGTGAAGGGCCTGGCTTCTTCATGGGCCAAAGGCGTCATGGGAATATCTGCTGAAAACACGGGCATCGAAGCGCGGTCAACCAATGGCGACGGCTTATATGCCGAATCGGAAAACGCGCATGCGTTGCATGCCTACAGCGTGAACGCCGAAGCAGCCTATTTTGAAAGCGTGAATGGCCCGGCCATCATCACAGCCCCGGGTAATGCCGTAGGCATCGGTGTTTTTGCACCGGATGCCGTACTCGACGTGGTCAGCCCAAGCTTGTTAAAGATAGCCGACTTCAACGGCCCGGAAGGCTTGTTCCTGGCATTGAACGAATTGGATAATTACCGAGGTTATATCGGCTCCTACAGCGGCAACCCCGAAGATGTTGATTTTGGAACAGGCAGTGGAAACACGAGCGGCAAAGTGCATCTGACCATCGAGGCCAATCCCGCGCTTACTGTTGACGCACAAGGCCGCGTTGGTATTGGAACGACGGAGCCAAACGCCAAAATGCATGTAGCTCAATTCAATGCAGGCAGCTCCATGAGCCTTTACACCAACCAGGCCACCGGACATACCCTTGTTGATGGTTTGCTGGTAGGCGTAAACAGCACCGGGGAGGCCATGATTTGCCACGGAGAAAATCAGCCCATCCTGTTTGAAACCAACTTTGTCGAACGCATGCGCATCCAAGGCAACGGTAGCGTGGGCATCGGAAACAGCAACCCCGGCTCGGATGTCCTTCTGACGGTAGGGAACGATGCTACCAACAAAGTCGGCGCCGTCATGGGTCGGATAAACAGCACTGGAAATGCCACCTGGGGCGTCAACCTGGGCGCAGGCGCAGGCGTGTACGGGGTTTCTGAAAACGGCTGGGGAGGTTTCTTTGTACAGGGCGGAGGCGCCAACTCCAAAGCGCTGCACACCACCGGCGATGTTGAATTCAACCTGAGCGCCGTACCCGGCGACGAAACCGTGCGTTTTGACTTTAATGGCTCGATTCGGGATTTCATCGTCAAAGGCGGCTCCCTCGACCCGATTATTGAACCTTCCGAACATGAATATGGCATATTAGGTGTGAATGGAAAGGCGTTATACAGCATTGATTCCAGGAGTTTTTATGCGTCCACGCCATCCAATTACTTCGCTTATTCCGACGAACGGATCAAAGAAAAAATACGCCCATACGCCGGCGCATTGGATCAGGTCATGAAACTCAAACCCGTTCAATATGACCTCAAATCCGACTATTTCAATCAAGGAAGAAAGGGAAAACCTGAAGCAGAGCGCCTGAACGAAATCGGTTTTTTAGCGCAAGACATCGAAAAGGTATTTCCTAAATTGGTACAAGACCGCGAAAATGGAATGAAAGCGGTAGGGTATATGGGGCTAATTCCAGTGCTGACTGCAGCCATGCAGGAGCAGCAAAAAACCATTGACGCCCAAAAAGCCGAAATCGCGGATTTACGTACCGAGTTGCAGGAACTTAAAGCGGCGGTTAAGGCTTTAATGGAAAAATAAACGCCATTTTCATACAAAAAACTGGAACATGAGGAGGAAAAACAACACGTGTATTACCTTTCAGCGTCAAACCTAAATTTGCATGAAACGTTTTACACCGTCTTTCCTCCTCCTGTTTTTTGCATGCCTGTTTTTTACAGCCGGCAAATATTACTCCAACCCTTCTCTTTCCTCCTCACTTAAGATGCCTTCCGGCGCTTCGGAAGAAAACGGCAAATTGCGCAAAGCCTGGCTTAAGCAAATGCTGGCCGACCCTGCTACCGGCGAAATTCCCAAAGGTATTCAATTCCTGGAACGGCAATTTGCTGCCAGCATGGAACACCCTGTTGCCAACCGTTCGGTAGAAAGCTGGGTTTCCAGAGGCCCATACAACTACGGTGGCAGAAGTCGCGCGATTGTGATGGATGTTACCGATGAGAACCGCCTGATTGCCGGCAGTGTTTCCGGCGGCGTTTGGTTGAGTGAAAACGGCGGACTGACCTGGAGGCGTACCACCCCCTTGAATGCCCACCCCGGCTGCGTCAGCATTGCACAGGATACACGCCCCGGCAAAACCAACATTTGGTATTATCTCAGTGGAGAAGTGTACGGCGCTTCTGCCGGCGCCACAGAAGCCTTTTACCTGGGTGATGGCATGTTTAAAAGCACGGACGGAGGCAACACCTGGGCGCCAATAACCAGTACGGCTGGAGGCACACAGCAAGGTCTCAGCACCCTGTACCAAACCGGCTGGCGGGTAATTACCGATCCTTCAGCGCCGCTTGATCAAGACGTTGTGTACATGGCAACCATCAACGCTATTTACCGAAGTGTAAACGGTGGAACCAACTGGATGGCTGTGCGCGCCGGCAACCTTCCCGGAGACTGGTCCTATAATACGGATATCGCAATCACTTCTACCGGGGTGTTGTATGCTACCCTCAGCTCCGATGGCAACACCAAAGGAATATGGCGAAGTACCGACGGTACCAACTGGACCAATATTAATCCGCCGTTTATGCCCAACGCCTACGATCGCATGGTCGTAGGAATCAACCCAAACAACGAAAACGAAGTCTATTTCTTTGGTTTTACACCCGGATCAGGTCACTATACCTTTTATATCAGTCAGGCAGACTGGACGAGTTTGTACAAATATACCTACCAGAGTGGCGACGGCTCCGGAGCAGGCGGCTCCTGGGTGGATCTTTCAGCGAATTTACCTGACACAGGCACTCAACTGGACAAATGCGCCGCCCAGGGTGGATACGATCTGGTGGTGAAAGTGCAACCAGGCACCAACCACGTGTTCATCGGTGGCACCAACATCTGGCGCAGTACCGACGGATTTACCACCCCCGACAACACCACGAAAATCGGCGGTTACAAAATCGGATCAGACCTGCCGTTTTTTGAATTGTATCCCAACCACCACCCGGACATACACGAGCTTTTGTTTCTGCCTTCCGACAACCATGTGCTGGTTTCTGCCAGCGATGGCGGCTTGCACCGTACGGAAAACTGTCTGGCGCCTTTTGTAGAATGGCGTTCGCTCAACAACGGATATGTTACCACCCAGTTTTACACCGCAATCATCGACCACAATGCTCCGGGCGATAATATGCTTATTGGCGGCTTGCAGGACAATGGCAATTTTCATGTGAATTCTCCAAACCCGAATGCCCAATGGAAACAAACCGTCAATGGCGATGGCGCTTATGGCGGCGTTGCTCCAGACAAGGAATATTATGTACTTTCAATCAATCAAGGTCGCGTAGCCAAAGTCCAAATGGACCTGCAAGGCAACGTACAGGCTTTCCGGAGGATTGACCCGATCGGTCCATCCATCAACGATTATCAGTTTATCAATCCGTTGGTACTCGACCCCAACAACGCCGACATCCTTTACCTGCCGGCAGGCAGGAAATTGTACAGACAAACTGCCTTAAGTTCTATTCCACTTACCGGAGAATGGGACACCATCGCGCAAGGCTGGACGCTTTTCCCGGATACGTTGGTAAGCAATACTGCTACGTTTACTGCCATAGCGGTATCTACATCCAATCCGGCGAACCGGGTATATCTGGGTTCCAGAAACAACAAATTGTACCGCATTGACAATGCGCACCAGGGAACACCTTCATTTACCGCTTTAACATCGCCCTTGACCAACAACCTGGCAAATGTCAATTGCATCGCCATTGACCCTCGAAATGCTGACCGGGTGGTCGTGGTTTATTCGAACTACAACATCTACAGCATGTATCTGAGCGAAAACGGCGGCTCTACCTGGATCAAAGTAGGAGGCAACCTAGAGGCAAATGTTACCGGCTCCGGAAATGCGCCTTCACTGCGCTGGTTAAGTATTTTGCCCCTCGCTAACGGCAAAACCAAATATTTTTGCGGCACAAGCATCGGGCTTTTCAGCGCTGACACCTTGTTATTGCATGCCAGCGGCCAACCGGGCACTCAATGGACGCAGGAAGGACTGGAGTCGATTGGAACAACAGTGGTCAGCTATGTGGATGCCCGGGCTTCCGATGGGCTGGTGGTGGCGGCAACCCACGGCAACGGGATGTTTACGACCAATTTCCAAGGTGCAACTTCGGGTTTTGAGCCTGGCTCCCGCATTGCAGTAAAAGTTTCTCCCAACCCAGCCAGCTCCTTTGCCAATTTTGATCTGGGCGATTATGAAAGCTCCTCGGAAGTGCAACTATACGACTTAAAAGGCCGCTTGATGCGTCAAATTCGATTCAACGGCTCGCAAAACCGCCTGGCCTTAGATGGACTACCCAAAGGCGTGTACATATGGACCCTACACACGGGCAATGCGCGCACGAGTGGGAAGCTCGTGGTGGAGTAAAAGAGGCTCATTAAATGAATAATTGATTGATGATTAATAGATTACATGATTAATAGATTGTTGAAGGAGATTGTTGAGGTGTTAATTTCAATGAATCAATTCCTCGACAGAATACAAAATGGAGTTTTTTCCGGGTTGCCCCCCATCTCCCCCCTCAACAATCTATTAATCATCAATCTATTATTCATTAATAAATTCCCCCTGCTCGTTGGTACCTTATTGCCAACGAATCTCACGTTTCTCCCCTTTTTGGAGCGCCACTTCTTTGGTGCCAGCCATCGGATGGGTAATCCGTGCGGTTCCGCCTTGGCGCGCGTACACTGTTGTGGTGATTGGCATTCCGTTTTTCCAGGTGATATCGATCACAAATCCTCCGCGCGCGCACAATCCTTTCACTAAGCCGTTCGGCCAGGCTTCGGGCAGTGAAGGGAGTAGGTGAATTTGGCTTTCATCCGATTGCAGCAACATTTCCGCTACGGCAGCGGTGCCGCCAAAGTTGCCATCTATCTGAAAAGGAGGATGGGCATCAAACAGATTGGGATAGGTGCCGCCGCCGCGCTGATAGTCTGTTTTTAAGCCGTCGGGTGGCACATAACGCAGCAACTCCCGGTACATTTTGTAAGCCCGGTTGCCATCTCCCAATCGGGCCCAGAGGTTGATCCGCCAGCCTTTCGACCAGCCGGTCGTTTCATCGCCTTTGATTTCCAGCGTTCTTTTGCAAGCCTCCGCTAGTTCGGGTGTTCCCTCCGGCGAGATGTGATGGCCGGGGTGCAATCCGAACAAGTGCGACTGATGGCGATGCTGCGGCTCGGCATCCTTCCAGTCGTGGTACCATTCGCGCAAGCCGCCGGTATGACTGATTTGATAGGGGTGCAATTTTTCCAGTGCGGTTTCAATCTGATGCCTGAATTCGGCATCGATGCCCAGGGTATTGGATGCCGCAACAACCTGCATGAACAGTTCCCGAATCATGGCCAAATCCGACGTATTGCCATACAGTGTAGCGCCGTGGTATCCCTGAGGGGTGATGTAGGTGTTTTCCGGCGAGGTGCCTGGTGAAGTGATCAGGCGGCCATTTTTGTCTTCTATGAGCCAGGCCAGGCAAAACTCGGCG
>JAEUUR010000082.1 GCA_016787465.1 Saprospiraceae bacterium
TATTTATCAGGTACGTATCGCTTTCCGCCGGGAATACACCACTTGCGATGCTGGTAATAAAGAACAACTGACACCGGCTTTCGAACGCGAACAAGACGATGAGTTCGGCGTAAAAACCAGCATCATGGGCGGCGAACGCGGTATCTACTGGGCCAACGACGACCCCTGGTGGTGGGGCGACGATGAAGAGGGCGATGAAGAAGGCGGGGATGATGCCAACCCCAATGAATACAACTGGAGTAAACGCGACGATCCTTGCGCCAAAGAATATTACAATTATGATCATTTCGTTCAACGCAATGCTTTCGTAAGCGACCTCGGCCTGACCGCAAAGCTCGGCCGCGATGGTTCTCTTTTTATGGCGGTTACCGATCTGCATACCACCCAGCCTTTGAGCGGTATCGATATCGAACTGTTTACCTACCAATTGCAACCGATCGTAAAAATCAGGACGGAAGGCGATGGCACCGTGCTTTTAGAAGGCCTTCGTGAAATGCCATTTGTGGCCGTTGCAAGCGGCAACAACCGCAAAGGATACCTGCGGATGGCCGACGGCAATGCCTTGTCGCTCAGCCGCTTCGACGTCGCAGGCATTGAAGCGCAACGCGGTTTGAAAGGCTATATCTACGGCGAACGCGGCGTATGGCGCCCCGGTGATTCCTTGTTCCTCAATCTTGTACTGGAAGACAAATCCGGTCGCCTGCCTGCCGGTCACCCCGTCACGATGGAAGTGACCGACCCGCGTGGCGCCGTTCAAGTTCGCCGGACGGTTACTGCCGGCGTGCATGGCGTTTATCCATTCTATTTTTCAACCAGCCCCGAGGCGCCAACCGGCAACTGGGTTTGTAAGGTCATGGTGGGCGGCGCAACATTCAATAAGGTGTTGAAAATCGAGACAGTGAAGCCGAACCGTTTGAAAATGGATTTGAATTTTGGGAAAACGGTGCTGGCTGCTTCCGATTTCTCGCGCACGTCCGACGGCAAAGGCGGCGCCATGGGCAACTTAAAGGTGAATTGGCTCCACGGCGCTGTTGCTAAAGGCCTGAAGGCCAAAGTGGAAATGACCGTGGTAGCAAGAAAAACAGAATTCCCTAACTACAAAGGTTTTTCATTTGACGATCCTTCCCGGTATTTCCATGCCGAGCCTGAAGTGCTGTTTGATGCCGCCGTCGATCAAAACGGTATGGCACAGGTGCCCCTGAAAATCGGACAGGTTTCGGAAGCGCCAGGCAAATTGACGGCTAACTTCAAGGTGCGCGCTTTCGAACAAGGCGGCGATTTCAGCACGGATAATTTCAACCTGGAAGTATCGCCATACGATCGGTATGTGGGCGTATTTGTTCCAACCAACCGTTGGGGCTCAAAAGTACTCGATCAGCGAGGAGGAGCTGTAACCATCGCTATGGTGGATAAAAACGGAAAACCTATGGCCAACCAATCTGTCAACGTTGCGCTATACCGCGTCGATTGGCGCTGGTGGTGGGATGAAGACGCAAACAGCGGCGTAGGCAATTTCAACTCCGGCGAAGTAAACAACGCCCTCGACGAAGCCGAGCTAACCACGGATTCCCGCGGCCAAATCAGTTGGAAGGTTCGCCCAAGCGGTTGGGGCAGGTATTTCGTACGGGTATCCGATGGGAATGGCAGCCATGCCGGCGGCGATTTCTTCTGGAGCGGTTATCCCGATGAATTGAATGATATGGCAAGCAGAAACGCTGCCGCGATGCTGCCGTTTACCGTTGAAAAAGAAAAATACAATGTTGGTGAAGAGGTGGTTTTGAAAGTGCCGGCAAGCGATAAAGGCCGTATCCTGTTGACGCTGGAAACCGGAAGCCGAGTTGCCCGCCATTTCTGGTTTGATGCAAAAGCAGGCGATAACCTACTCAAATTCACGGCCGAACCTGATATGGCCCCTACCGTTTATGCACATATCAGCCTCATGCAGCCGCATGCGCAAACTGTCAACGATTTACCCATTCGTATGTATGGCGTCTTGCCGGTGAATGTAGAAGACCCGGCCACCCGCCTGACGGCTCAAATTGATATGCCCGACGTGATCAAGCCTGGCGAGTTTTTTAACATCTCATTGCGTGAAATGGGGGGTAAAGCTTGCACTTATACCGTCGACGTGGTGGATGAAGGCTTGCTTGACCTGACCCGTTTCAAAACTCCTAACCCATGGGAAACTTTTTATGCCCGCGAAGCTTTGGGTGTAAAAACATGGGATATCTACGACTACGTGCTTGGCGCGTATGCCGTTGAGCTGGAACGCATCCTTGCAATCGGTGGTGATGGGATCAATCAAAAAGCGAAACCTGCGCAGGTCAACCGTTTCAAACCGGCGGTTTTGCACCTTGGGCCATTCCGCATGGAAAAAGGCCAGGTTGCGAAGCATCGCTTGAAACTGGACAACTATGTAGGATCCGTCAGGGTAATGGCTGTCTTGTCAAACCCTCCTGCCGGACCAGGTTCGGGCGCATATGGTAATGCTGAAAAAACCGTGCCTGTGCGCAAACCTCTGATGATTTTGCCAACCCTGCCGCGCGTGCTTGGCCCGGGCGAAACGCTGAAACTTCCTGTAGATGTGTTCGCCTTGGAAAAATCCGTTCAAAATGCCGTGATTTCTGTTCGTGAAAAAACCGGTTTAGTGAGCATCGATGGCGCTGCCTCAACCAGCCTGGCATTTACCGAACCGGGCAATAAAATGGTGTATTTTAACCTGAAAGTTGGCGCCAAATCGGGTGTGGCGCGATTCAATGTATCTGCAGAAGGCGGTGGGGAAACTTCCACCTCCGATATTGAAATCGAAATTCGCAACCCAAATCCTGTGATAACACGGGTGATTGAAGGTGTGGTGGAGCCGGGTCAAACCTGGTCCCAATCGGGTAACCCAACCGACTTTACCGACCTGGCCAGTGCGTTTATCGAAATCAGCAGCATCCCGCCGATCAATTTGTCCAAACAACTCGAATACCTGATCCGCTATCCACACGGTTGTGTGGAGCAAACCACATCGGCAGTGTTTCCCCAACTTTACGTGGATATGATCGCCCCTTTGAGCGATAAACAAAAACAGGAGGTAGAGAAAAACATTAAAGCGGCAATTGCCAAACTTCAGTTGTTCCAAATGTCGTCAGGAGCGTTTGCTTATTGGCAGGGCGGTAATGAAGTAGCTGACTGGGCAGGCACTTACGCAGGGCATTTCCTCATGGAAGCCAAAGCGCGCGGATACGCCGTTCCGGATCAAATGTTGAACAAATGGATCGAGTTTCAAACCAAAACCTCCCGTACCTGGGAGCCGGGTAAAGACAACGATCCGCATGGATGGTGGCACCACGATAACGAACTTTCGCAGGCGTACAGGTTATACACGCTGGCACTTGCCGGGAAACCCGATCTGCCCGGCATGAATCGCATGCGCGAATCGAAAAACAAGTATGAAACGACCGCATCGTTATTGGCTGCTGCATTTGCCTCCGCCGGTAAGAAAGAAGCGGCCCGCGATTTGCTGAATGACGCTTCCATCCGTAAATATGTGTATTCATGGTGGGGTGGAACCTACGGTTCCGATTTGCGCGACCTGGCGCTTCGCCTCGAAACGCTCACCTCGCTGGGTGATAACAAACGCGGATTGGATGTGGCATTACAAGTAGCAAACCAGGTGGGTAATGCCGCGCGCTGGTATTCCACTCAGGAGGTTGCTACATGCCTGCGTGCCATCTCAAAATACGCAAAATCGGCTACATTGGGCGACAAAACAGACTTCATCGTGAAAAATGGAAACAGGGAAATGCCGGTGAACAGCACGACACCTTACTACCTGTACAATTTCACAGAGGAAGCATCGGGTAGCCTGGCAGTGAAAAATACGTCGAAACAAAAGTTGTTTGTTCGGGCTGTATTTAATGGCCGGCCGGCTATCACCAACCAGGGAACAGAGGCCAAAAATGTATCGCTGAATGTGCGTTACACCGATCTGAAAGGACAAGTAATCGACCCTTCCAAAATTGCTCAGGGTACCGACTTCATGGCTGAGGTAACCGTAACCCGCACAGGAGAAATGCGCTTTGATTTTAATGAAATGGCGCTTACCGAAATATTCCCTTCCGGATGGGAAATCATGAATACCCGGATGAACGCGGTTGGCGGCGGCGCTTCCGATCCGGTTGATTACCAGGATATTCGTGACGACCGCGTTATGACCTATTTCGATCTGCCTTTCAACTGGAGCGGAGGTAATGCCAAACAATCGCGTACCTATCGGATTCAATTGAATGCGGCTTATGTCGGTCGTTATTTCTTGCCTCCAGTTGCTTGTGAGGCTATGTACGACGACCGAATCCGGGCAAGCATTCCCGGCAGGTGGGTTGAGGTTATTTAGGTTGAAAATTTAAAAAATAAAGGGGAAAATTTGAAAAGAGTACACATTTTTTGAGGAAAACCTGGGGCTTAGTTCTTTGAAATATCGGAAAAAGAAAAATGGAGGGGAAATTTGTGGTTCCTAATCATAAAATCCCCCCTTCCATGCGCCAAAGCGCCCACAAAGA
>JAEUUR010000213.1 GCA_016787465.1 Saprospiraceae bacterium
TTTCTATTGATCAACGGTACACGATATGATCAAAACAACCGGGCCGGGTATGAAATTATTAAAAACGGCTCCTATACCGGCTGCGATTCGATTGTAGCTATCGACCTTGAGTTTCGTAACCTTTGGGTGTACGTTGGGGAAGACCAGGAAATTATTCGCGGCGATTTTGCCTGTATCGAAGCACAATATGGCCTGGAGCCGGTTGAACTTGTGTGGTTGCCATATGCACCATGTTCCGACTCTGCTTGCACTGAACCCTGTTTCAGGGTAGTCGAACCCATCACTTTCTCATTTATCGCAACCGATGTCAGCGGTTGTGTATTGATCGACGATATCCGGATTACAATTTCAAATAAAAACCGGGTGTATGCCGCCAATGTATTTAGCCCGGATGCCGCCTGGCCCAACAACTACTTTTACCTGGGTTGCGACCAGGGGGTGGTCAATATCCGCAAATTTATGATAGCCAACCGTTGGGGGGAAATCATGTATGAAGTGGAAAATATTCTGCCTAATGATCCCGAAGCAGGCTGGGATGGATATTTTCGGGGGAGTGTCATGAATCCGGATACCTACATCTATTTTGCCGAACTGGAACGATACGACGGAAGTACGTTTGAACACGCCGGAGGATTTAGCCTGGTTCGCTAAATCTAAGCCAAATTTCATCCTTTTGTTTCTTGGTTAATTGGATTAAAAGCTTAGCTTTGCCAAAAAAACGAACAATTTGATGAAAAAACAATACATTTTCCTTTGTACTATTTTGACTGCCGGCGCCCTTCTTTTCGGTTCCCTGTCTTGCAAAAAGAAAACCGAACCTGAAGATATCGAGATTTGGAAAAAAGAGGCTTTACAGCAGTATGCTATAGTGGTTCAAGCTTCATATGATGACAGTTTTGAAACAGCAGAGAGCCTTCGTGATAAAATTGTTGCATTTCTTGCCAATCCAACTGAATCCGGTTTTGAAAGCTGTAAATCCGCCTGGTTAGCTGCAAGAAATCCTTATGGCCAAACAGAAGCCTACCGGTTTTATTCCGGCCCGATCGACGATGGCGACGGGCCTGAAGGGTTGCTCAATGCTTGGCCCATGGATGAAAGTTTTGTGGATTATGTAGCCGGAAATCCAACTGCCGGCGTAATTAACAAACCCGCCACCTATCCCAATATAACCAAAGAGCTTATTGTCGGACTTAATGAATTGTTTTCTGAACAATCCATATTTTGTGGGTTTCACGCAGCTGAATTTTTGCTTTGGGGACAAGACTTGAGCACAACGGGTCCCGGCACACGGCCATTCACCGATTATGCAGCAGGTGGAACCTCAGCCAATCAGGATCGCCGTGGAACGTACCTGACGGTGGTTGCCAACCTGATACTTGAACATTTGGAATCTGTTAGAGCCGAATGGCGCACGAGCGGAGCCTATTACAATGAGTTTATAAACCTAAACCCCGCAAAAAAATCGATGGGGCTGATCTTTTCAGGTCTGGAAGCATTTACCTATGATGAGCTTGCCGGGGAAAGGATGTTCGTTGCCATTGATTTGGGCGATCAGGAACATGAACATTCTTGCTTTTCAGATAACACGATCGCCGACATTAAAATGAACCTGCTAGGCGTCCGGAATGTCTATTTTGGTTCGTATACCGACTCGAACGGATTCACAGTCAGCGGTAGAAGTTTTGACGAACTTGCAACACGTCTGGCGCCGGACAAAGCAGCGGAGGTACGCGCAGCCTTTACGCTGGCTGAAACGAAAGTGAACGCTATTCCCGCTCCATTTGACCAGTCTATTCAAAATGAAAAAGCTAAAATTACAGAAGCTATTGAAGCGCTTCGTGCATTAGGGATTCAACTTGCCGAAGTAGGCGTAGAAATCGGCGCAGAATTTTAACCATGCGATACCAGGCACCAATTACGGTTTTATTGCTTTTTGCGGCTCTATTGAGCTTTTGCAAAAAAGATCCGCAACCTCCGTTGGAAAACCAGGATGCAGACGAGCAATATACAGGTGGTAAAAACGGAACATCTTTTACGTTTGGCGAAAATGCCTTCGGGATCAGCATCAAAGGCATGAGCGCAGAACAAGACGGCTTTTTTGTAACCGGCAATTCGCTTTTCAGAACCAATTGGGTGACAGCGCCTTCATCCGTCCAGTCGCTCGATGGACTAGGCCCCCTTTTGAATGATATTTCCTGTGGAAGTTGTCACTTCAAAGACGGCCGTGCCAAACCGCCAGAGTTGCCGGATGAACCTTTGAGGGGACTTTTGTTCCGGTTGAGTATACCTGGAGTTGATGCAAATGGCGGACCGCTGCCAGAGCCCAATTATGGCGGCCAATTGCAGGATAAGGCGATCTTAGACGTGCAGCCGGAAGCTAATGTGCGGGTAGTATATGAAAACGTAAATGGTACTTTTGATGATGGGACGACATACACCCTGAGAAAACCTGTTTACCAGTTTTTGAATAACGGATATGGCGAATTTGTGCCAGGTATGTTGTTTTCTCCCAGAATTGCGCAGCAGTTGCCGGGCCTCGGGTTGTTGGAAATCGTAGATGAGACAACTATTCTTGCTTTGGCAGATGAGTCAGACGTTGATGGTGATGGCGTATCCGGGAAAGCAAATTACGTTTGGGACGTTGAAAAACAACAACTTTCACTTGGTCGGTTTGGATGGAAAGCTAATCAGCCAACTTTAAAACAACAGGCTGCCGGCGCTTTCAATGGCGATATTGGCATCACGAGCGCTCTGTTTCCGCAGGATCACCTGACCCCATCTCAGCAGGCACAATATCAACACATACCAAACGGCGGCGCCCCTGAAATTGCAGATGACCTTTTAAAAAAAGTGGAGGTGTATTTGCAGGGACTTGCAGTTCCGGCTCGCCGAAACCATTTGGAACGCGATGTACTTAGAGGGAAATTGATTTTTAACGATATAAAATGCGCCACATGCCATCACCCTCAATTTGTCACCGGCCAGTCCGGTCAAATTGATGTGTTGAAAGGTCAAAAAATATGGCCTTACAGCGACCTGTTGTTGCATGATATGGGCAATGAATTGGCTGATGGCCGGCCGGATTTTTTAGCCAATGGCCGGGAATGGCGAACCCCGCCCCTCTGGGGAATTGGGTTGGTGCCTGAGGTGAATGGCCACAGTTTTTATTTACATGATGGTAGAGCCAGAAACATTGAAGAGGCTATTTTGTGGCACGGCGGTGAAGCGGAACAAGCTACTAAATCATTTAAAAAACTGGAAAAAGCCGACCGCGATGCACTCATCCGGTTTGTTGAAAGTTTGTAAACCATTGGATTATGACAAAAACGCTGCTACTCTGTACGATTTGTGTTTGTTGCACAACGTTGATTTTTGCTCAAAAAGTCTTCCATTCACCAATCAATAAAACGAATATCTCGCTTCGCGGGGCTCCGGTTGTTTTAAACCAGTTAATCGTTGATGCGCCGGCGCCAGGCAAGGTGTTTCTTCGTTTCGACGGAGAATGCGTTTCCAGTCCCGGCGATAAAGTTTACCTGGCAGTTTCCAATACGCCAAATTGGGGTTTGGAAGAAAAAAGCGTCAACGTGACTGCAATCGATGAGTTGCATGATCATAACTCTTTTTGCCATACGATGGTATACGATATTCCGGCCGGGCAGCATACTTTTTATGCTGTTGCTGAAAATATCGACGTCACATGGGGATCTGGCATGGCAAATATTTACGGCAATCTTACCGCCGAATGGTTTCCTGCTTCCAGTTCGGGTGCGTTTTTGCAACATCAAAAAATTGTCCGGACAAATTTCAATGTGGAAGGCCCGCCGGTCACGCTTGGTACCCTGACGGTCAATGCGCCAACTTCCGGTAAAATTGTGGCTCGTTTCGATGGCATGTCGACCACCAGCAGCGGCGACCTGGTGATGTTCGCCGTCAACGATAACCAGTTTTGGGTCAGTTATGATGTGAGCGCCAGTGTGGAAATTTATGAAGAAGGATTTGAAAACAGTTGTTTCTCACACGTCCGGGTTTATGATGTACCGGCTGGAGCCTACACATTCTACGCACTTACCCAAAACAATTACGAAGTGTACGGCAACGGAATCGCCTCTGTTTTCGGGCATTTTACCACGGCATTTTACCCTGAACAGGCGCCAGTAAAAGTCGCGCATACGCCTGTAAATCAATTGGGTACGGATATTGAAGGGGCTCCTGTCAATTTCGGGCAAATTACGATGGAAATTCCTTCGTCTGGTCAGGTGATGGTCAGGTACTCCGGAACGGTTGTTGCCAGTTTCGGCGATTTTCTACGCATGGGTATTACAGATTCGCCATCGCCAAACTGGAATGAGCATGGCGCTTCTTTTGGCTATTCGCCTGCAAGCTCCGACAGGAATCGGAATTCATTTTCGCATACCCGGATTTTTGAGGTTGAACCCGGAACACACCATTTTAACGTTTTTGCTGAAAACATCGAGCATTTTGCAGGCAGTGGTTTGGCTGTTACTTACGCCGATATGGTAGCCACCTTTTTTCCGGATAATGCAGTGTCGGCGCTGGAAAACATGTTCGCCGATCAAATGAAGGTTGTTCCCAACCCTGCAACAGAAATATCCTACATCGTTCTGCCGAACAGGAATGAAAGTGAACAGATTTCCGTTAAACTTGTCGACCGGGACGGTCGAATTTTACGGCAATTTGTCCATGTTGCAGGGATGGGGGGCCAAATTCCTGTGGATTTGTCAAAAGAAGCACCAGGGTGGTACGCAGTTCAACTTCAATTTCAAGACCAGATTGTTACGAAGCCGATTATTAAACTTTAGATTACTGTTTCAGTTTCGACTGATACTTTTCCCTGAATTTTTTGACTTTCGGGGCAATTATGTATGAGCAATAAGGCTGATTTGGGTTATCCTTAAAGTAATTCTGGTGGTATCCTTCGGCTTTATAAAATTTGTCGAATGCTGAGATTTCGGTAACGATCGGATCGTCCCAGGCTTCTTGTGCTTCTACCTTTACTTTTTCAGCAGTTTGGCGCTGCGCTTCTGAATGATAATAAATCACTGAACGGTATTGAGTGCCACTATCATTGCCTTGTCTGTTAAGGGTAGTCGGGTCGTGCACGGTAAAAAAGATGTGTAAAATATCGTCAAAGGAAACAAGTGCCGGGTCGAAAGTAACCTGGATTACTTCGGCATGACCGGTAGTACCTGTACACACTTCACGGTAGGATGGATTGTCAATATTTCCACCGGAATAGCCGCTTTCAACTTTTAAAACACCATTGAGGTCTTGATAAATGGCTTCCACACACCAGAAACATCCGCCACCCAGCGTGGCAAGCTCCGTTTGTCCGGATGAGGTCGTTTCAGTTGTTGTATTTGTTGATTGTTGCATGGCTGGTGCAGAATTTTGAGCTGAATGGCAAGAGGCGCCCAA
This sequence comes from Saprospiraceae bacterium, assembly GCA_016787465.1. GTDB lineage: Bacteria > Bacteroidota > Bacteroidia > Chitinophagales > Saprospiraceae > M3007. Next base: position 5,437 of record JAEUUR010000213.1, read on the forward strand.
TACAGCAATGAAGTACAAAAAGATTTTTTTTCGCATGAAGATCGAAATTTTGAAACCAAACGTTCGAACAGTCGGTTTGGTTTTGAAAGAAGCGACAGAGTGCCTCAATTGTCGGCGTCAAAACATATTTACCGCATCAACCGGTACCCTTTTTCCCCTGCGATCAGGTTTAAAAAGTGGTTAAGCCCTTTCCATTTGGCATCGTCCAGCAGATAACTGATGTTTTTTTTGAAATAAGCTTCTGTATCGAAACCTTCCATTGACGGCAAAATTTTGACCAGTTCCGGGATGTGTTTAATCCCTGTTTCAAGTGCCAGGTTGAAACGTTCCGCAAGTTCAGGATGTAATGGTTTGGTAGAAATCCATGCGGCAAAAACAAACGGAAGCCCCGTCCATTCCTTCCATGCCGTACCCAAATCATATACGTAAGGATATTTTTGATCCAAACCGATGGTACGATCCCCGATGATCAAACCAGCAGATGATCCTCCGATTTGTTGTTCAAAACCTCTTTCTGCAGGTACTAATTCAGGTTTTATTTTCCAATACCGATCGCATAAGAGGTGCGTAAGCGCTACAGAGGTGCGAGAATGGAAATCAAGGTAAATTCTTTGAATGGATTCCAGCGGTTGTTCAGAAAACAAACAGACCGTTTTGACCGCGCCGGTTGCGCCGATACAAAAATTAGACACCAGATAAGCTTCATTCAGATCAGGAATGATCGCCACAGGCGTAAGTGCCATGTCAACTTCTTCTGACAACAGCTTGCGCGCGCAAACTGATGGAATATCCAAACTTAAGTCAAAAAGACCAGCCAGGTTGCTCCGGTAAAGCCCATAAATGAATGGTTTGGTGTTCAGGTAACTGACGGCAGATAAACGTAATTGCGGCATGGCGACGCAAAGGTAAACACGGATTCGTCGGATTTGTGGATTTCGCAGATGGATTCATGTGATTTTTAGGGAGTAAATTGTTTGAAGCTTATGGAATTACATTAAAGTGAATAAACTTATCTACCTGGATTTGATTCGTCGGATTTGTGGATTTCGCAGATGGATTCATGTGATTTTTAGGGAGTAAATTGTTTGAAGCTTATGGAATTACTTTAAAGTGAATAAACTTATCTACCTGGATTTGATTCGCCAAAGAGCCTGTGTTTGTGGTTTTCTGCCTTCATTGGCAATTAGCCAGGTATTTCCTTCCCAATGGGTGATGGATTCAAATTGCCGGGCAATTAAAAACTTGGGAAGTCGGACTTTGTTTTTTTTGCCTTGAAAAAAATTACTTCCCTGAAATGCAGAGAAGAACACCGCACTGGCACGGGTATAGGGCAAAAAGCCAAGTCGTTTGCCAATGATATATCCGGTCAGCGCCAGCGTTTTTCCATCCCGGCTGATCGCAGCGCCGGTAATTACCCGGTTGTTTATCCGCAAACTGTCGCGCAATTCAGCCACGTAAACGCCTGGTTTGGCAGGTAACACGTAGTGTTTGGTGAAAAAATTACCTTTAAATACGTTTTTCGAAAACAAATGGAGGCTGTCGTTAAAAAATACACAGGCTTCCATGTTGAAGTTCCAATCAATTGCATGCTCCGGCGGAAATGCTTTTTGATCGGGATACGAAAATTTAATACTATCAAGAGCGCCGGATTCCGGCCGGTATATATAGATACGCAGGTTTTCGCGCTTTTTGTAATTATTCCCAAAATCGCCGATGTAAAGATTACCTTGGGTGTCCGATGCAAGATCCTCCCAATCCAGGTTGGGTACCGGCAATTTTTTTACTTCCAGTGTTCGGCCGGAATACGGATCAACTCTGAATAGTTCGGGTGGGTTGTGTGAATCATTGTGCATCCACAACGTGCCGGAGGTGGTTCTGGTTATTCCGGAAACTTCCTTGAGCCCCGAAGGCAATTCCACACGTCGAGATAAGTGCTTTT
>JAEUUR010000104.1 GCA_016787465.1 Saprospiraceae bacterium
GCCCTTCTTCCACGGTTACGCTGAAAGCAGGAATTGAAGGCATGCTGAAGCGGATGATTCCGGAAGTGAAGGAAGTGGTTCAGGAAATGGCTTAACCTCGCCCCGCCCCCTTTTAATTCCCCCTCTGTTCAACAAACTGTGGGGGAATTTTTTTTTGAAATCAACACCGCGCTTTCCGAATAATCCGACATTTGCCCGGATTGGAAATTAACAGATGTCGTTACTTAAAAAACTGGCAGGTGAAACCGCCCTTTATGGCTTGAGCAGCATCCTGGGAAGGGTGTTGAATATGATGTTGCTGGTGCCTTTGCATACGCGCACGTTGCGCGATACGAGCGATTTCGGAGCGGTCGTCGACCTGTACGCTACTTCCGCCTTTTTGATGGTAATCCTTTCATACCGGATGGAGTCGGCTTTTTTCCGGTTCGGTACGCCCAAAGAAGATCGGGATCGCGCTTTTTCCACGGGAATGCTTTCGATTTTTAGCAGTACGGCCATCATTGCTTTGTTGCTGCTTGTGTTTGCACAGCCCTTGGCTGATGCGCTGCAATACCCGAACCATCCGGAATACGTGCGTTGGTTTGCCCTGATTCTGGCATTTGATTGTTTGGCAGAATTGCCTTTTGCCCGCTTGCGGCTGGAACAGCGGCCGATTCGTTTTGTTACGATTCGACTGACCAATATTGGCGTCAATATCTCGCTAAATCTGTTTTGGCTCTGGCTTTGCCCGCTTTTGGCTAAACAAGGCCATGAATGGGTGCGTTGGGTGTGGTCGCCGGAGGGAGGCGCCGGTTATGTGTTTTTGGCCAATGTGATTGCCAGCGGCGTGACGTTGCTGCTGTTGCTACCGGAATTTTTCAAAGTGCATTTCAGGTTTGATACGACAATGTGGAAGCAGATGGTGGGGTACGCCGCGCCGCTGATTATTGTGAGCCTGGCGGGAATTGTGGATGAAATGTTTAGCCGCTCCATGTTGAAATACCTGCTACCGGGAACGCCCAAAGAAAACCTGGGTCAGGTAGGTGTTTTCGGCGCGAATTACAAACTGGCGGCACTGATTACCCTCTTTACACAAGCTTACCGATACGCTGCCGAGCCATTTTTCTTCCGGCACGCCGACGACAAAGACGCATTAAAAACCCAGGCCGACGTGACGAAGTGGTTCACCATTGCAGGCGCAACGGGTATGCTGGGCATTTTACTTTTCCTCGATCTGGTGAAGTACTTCATTGCTCCGAAATACCACGACGGATTGCATGTGGTGCCGGTATTGCTGGTGGCCAACCTGTTGCTCGGTGTTTATTATAACTTTTCAGTATGGTACCGGTTGAAAGACCGCACCGGTCTGGGCGCCTGGATTTCCATTGCCGGCGCAGCAATTACCATTGTATTGAACCTGATTGCGATTCCGAAATTTGGGTATACCGGGGCCGCATACGTAACGGTAATTTGTTACGCTTTTATGTCGTGGGCTACCTGGTACACGGGCAGTAAACATTATCCCGTGCCGTATCGGTTGGGGCGGATGTTTTGGTACGGAGCTTCGGCCCTGGGGCTGGCCCTGATTGCCGCCTGGATCACACCCGAACTAGGGCCGATTGCGCGCTGGGCATTGCGCCTGGCGTTTTTTGGGGCGTACTTGGGGATGGTATGGAGGATAGAGTTATCTAAAACACCAAAGTAGAAAACTGACCCGGTTGAATTTTTCCCGATCTGTTTCATCCAAGGCGCCTTGGTTTATCAGCATATAATCTTTGGATTGGAAATTCAGAGCCAAAGACCGGCTAAAATCAGCGTATGGTTGTTGGTAGCGCTTGAATATCGATTCACCCGTTTCATACACCCTGTTTGTGATGGATTGTTCCCAGTCAATTGTGCCTGACCAATGTTTATATCCAGAAGCTGGGTAGACTTTTTTAACCATAACGGCATACACATCTGGATAAACTTCCAACGTTTCATAAATGATCAATATTTCCAGGTAGGTTAAAATTGGAAGGTTTTGGTTTAACTCGGAGGATTTTCCCAGCATGCGTAGTTTTATTTCCTCGAGTTGTGCGGAGTAAGCAGAATCCAGTGTTGTTAGCAAGCGGAATTGTTCTTCAGAAAATGACTTTTTGATTTCCTTCTTCAAGTCATAATATGGAGGCAGTAAGGTTCTGTGTAAACGAATTAAACTGTTGGTGCGCGCTTCAAAAGGAACAGCATGCAGGGAGTCTTGCTTCCACAAATTCCATTGGTATGTTTTCGGAAAATCGGATGAATCGGCCTTTAGTGGCGATACGATAATTTGGGCTTTAAGTGAGCATGCGAATCCGAAAATAGGAACGATGAGTAGAATTAAGTGTTTCATATTTTTTGTGGTTGATTACCGTTTCAATTTATTCAACCGCCCTTGGTATGCCTGAAAATAGTTTCTTTTAAAACGAAGGGAAAGGAAGGAGGCATCAACCAGATATTTAACTTGTTCGGTTCTGGAAAGCAATAATTGAAATATCTGGTTTGATTGTTTTTCAGCAATGCCTGCC
>JAEUUR010000138.1 GCA_016787465.1 Saprospiraceae bacterium
CCGGAAATATCGGCGCAGGTAAAACAACCCTCACAGAAATGCTGGGCCGGCACTTCGGATGGGAAGTACATTACGAAAACACAGAAAACAACCCTTATCTGTCGGATTTCTACCTCGACATGAAACGCTGGTCGTTTAATCTTCAGGTTTTTTTCCTGTCCAGTCGCTACCAACAAGTATTACAAATCCTCCAAGGCAACAAAACCGTCATCCAGGATCGGACGATTTATGAAGACGCATTCATTTTTGCACCCAACCTGGCAGATATGGGACTGATGGAACGACGCGATTTTGAAAACTACCTCACCCTGTTTCAATCGATCGTCTCACAGATTAAAGCGCCCGACCTGCTGATCTACCTCAAAGGCAGCATACCAACACTCGTTGAGCATATTCAAATGCGGGGCCGCGATTATGAGGGCAGTATCAGTATTGAATACCTCAAACGATTGAATGATCGGTATGATAACTGGATCAATGGTTACCGGGAAGGTAAGTTGCTGATTATCAATGTGGATAACCTCGATTTTTCTTCCAACAAAGACCATGCAGCCAAAGTATTGGAAATGGTGCAGGCAGAACTTCACGGATTGTTTTAACCCATGGACATCCTCCAATTCCGCGCCTATTGCCTGGAAAAAAAAGGCACTTCAGAGGATTTCCCCTTTGATGAAGTGACCCTTTGCCTGCGCGTGATGGGAAAAATATTCGCCATCACCGGGTTGGATGCAGAACGATTTACCGTCAACTTAAAGTGCGACCCCGAGTACGCTGTTGAATTGCGCGAATCCCACGCCGAAGTTCAACCCGGCTGGCATATGAATAAAACCCATTGGAATACCGTCGATTTTGAAGGCTCGCTCGACGGCGCCCTGCTCCGCAAATTCATCGATCACAGTTATGATCAAGTGGTCAAAACCTTGAAGAAAGCCCAAAAAGAAGCGCTCGCACAAATGTGACGTCAAGTGTTTCGCCCCGTTTTTTCTAAAAAGGCGGCATCTATGCTGATCAATAAACTCATCCCAAAATGGTTGAGTATCACCTGAAATTTTCGTTTGCCCTCTTGCCGTACAATCAATCCTTTCAGCCCGGTTAAGCCGCCGGCCGAAATTTCTACCGGGTCGCCTTCTGCAAAATGTCCCGGTGTTGCTACGATATCCAGTCCGTTTTCCAGTGTAATTCTCCGAATCGTGTCAATCTCCGATTCGGGAATCGCGATCATCGTTTTCCCGAATCGCACAAAGTCAACCACATGCTGCGTTTCCAACACCTGTACATATTGAGGTTGGGTAATCCGGACAAACACATAACAATTGAACAAAGGTAACTCCACCCACCTCTTTATCCGTTGGTATTTTCTAAGGTGTTTTTGAACTGGAACATAGGCTTCCACTTGTTTTTTCTCCAATAACCGCTTCACCATTTTTTCGCTTTTCGAACGAGTATGTACCGCAAACCAGCGCGCTTCGCTCGGATGCAATTCGTACATTTCAGGTGATGATTTTACACTTACCCCTTTCATTTTTAAAAGATTACTTCCTGTGGCCACAGATTCATCCGCATTCCTACCTTGAACCAATTGGTATGCATGTCGAGTTCGGCGGATTGGCTATTTTTTCGTCGGTGTAACACACTTGCATCTATAAACAGGTTGTGGCTCCACATCCAGGAAACGTCAAAACGGGCAAAGGTGGTGTAAGATTCTATGCCTTGCCCGATTTTATTGCCATATTCCTGCACCCTTGAGTTGTAACTGATCAATGGGTTGCCACCCCAATTTTGAGCCGCTGTATCGTCGCCTTTTAACATGTAGGCCATGCTGGCGGTAAAAAACCACTTGTTGTGGTACTGATACCTCAATATGCCCAATAGCTCCCTGAAATTAGCGCCCAACGGGTGCGCCAATGCCTGGTTGTAGTGTGTATAGCTGTCTTCCGGCGCGCTGTGCGCATAGGTGTACGGGCGCGCAGCATTGAATTCAAGTTGAACATCGAGGTGATCGATGCCGCATGTGTTGAGATGTTTTACACCAAATTGAAAACCTTGTTTGTTGGCCCACCAGCCGCGGTTGCCGAATACTTCGGCCAAGCGAAATTCATCAAACAGAAATTGGCCGTATAATTGGCTTTTTTTCAATAAGTTATAACTGAAATTAAAGCCGAGTAACACATTGTCGGGGCTGCCGATCATGCCTTCTACCGTGCGATAAAAAATGACTGGGTTTAGGTACTGCCATTCAAACTGCTTGCTCCGGTGAAATACGGTGGTTTCAAAAAATCCCAGGCTCAGTCGGTCCGTTGCCTTGATGCTCAAGTAATGCATCGCAGCATATTTTTTGGGTAGTATGGTGCCGTCCGGTATGTCGACCTGCGAAACCGGGCTCAGTTCCAAAAACAGGTTCTGATAATGGAAGCGTTTGAATCGTGTGTTCAACTTCAAATAAAATGCCGGCGCCGCAAAATCGGAAAGCAGCATGGAACGATAACCATTGCCAATAAAATGACGACCATGTCCCAATTCCAATGCAATATGCTTGGTCACTTTTGCTCCGAGATAGGCGGTTGCTATATTAAAATCGTATCCAGCTGTATTTTTAAAGGTTTTGCTGTTGAACAATTTATAAAAACCAATACCCGGAATCGCTTTGAAATTCCGGATAAATTGAACCTCATAATTTGAAAAGGCAGCCTGACTCTCCACAAGGTTGGTGTAGAAATAAACTTTCTGATCAATGTCGCCACGCAGTTCCAGGCCCCGCTGGTTTTGGTAGGTACGATGCTGATTGTCCTGTTGTTCGCCCACGGTCAAATTGAGCATGGGATTTAACCGTAAATGAAAATCGCGGGTGTTCACTTCAAATAAATGGGCAGGCGTAGCATACAAAACCTTGGCTAAAGGCTTTTTTCGTCGTATCAAAAGTCGATGACCAGACGGTATCCATTCGTTGTTGTCATTCGCCAGGAATTGCAAATCACCCAATTCGCTTTTTGCAAGACCGGAGTTGAGGCTGTCGATTTTCAACACGGTGCTTGCCGCGTCTTGCCTGAAGTAGCCGCCGATGGAACTGTGACCCTGATGCAGGGCAGGGTGCAGTATGCCAAAGCGTTCTAGCAAAAAGGATGCATGGGATCGCATGGGTAATTGTACACTTTGAGCGTAAGGGTTTGCTGAAGAATATACAATCAAAAGCGATAAAAACTGCAACCTGACGAGAAATTTCATCTACCTGAAATGGGTAAGCGCATGATGGAAAACACGTTTCCAAGGCGCCCAAAAGTAAGTATTCCACGACGAGTTATGCCACAGCAAGGTAAAAACGCCCTGGTGCCGACGAACTTGTGCACTCAAGGTTTCAAGTCGATGCAGGGCCTCCTGCGGTGAATAATGTTGGTATTGAGCCAGGGTGACGTCCATGGCGATCAGCGGCAGTTCCTTCAGTTGCAACACAGTGCGCTGAGTTATATCAAATACCGGATAAGCGATACAAATGCCGCAACGAAACCCCTCCGATTCCGGATAACCCATGGTGCTGTCTTCCATCATGCCGGCCTCTGCCCAGGTGCGCCAGGTTTCAGGAATCGTACACCTCAGATAGTGTTGGCGGCCCTTGCTGACCGGAATTTCAAGCGAGGTTTTTTCTTGTATGATAACCTCCGGATTGTTCAAAGATTCGTAGGAGGGATGTAACCCGATGTGGTGGCCTTCGGTTTGAATTCGTTTGATCAGGTGTTGAACAAATGGATGATCAAGCGGGTACCAGCAATCGCTTTGGGGCGCACGTTTGCCCATCAAATTGAACTGAACCGTCAAATGGTTTTGATGGAATAAACCAAACCATTCATCAAAAATATCGTAAGGGTCTTTTTTGGTAAAAAATTGATTACGAAGTAAATATATAAACTCTGATACGCTTTTTCGTTTCAACAATGCTCCTGTCAGCGTTTTAATCCGGTCTTTGGCCGACCACCACAGTCGCGGGTGATCCACATCGCAACTCACATGCAATTGGTATTGCCGTTTCATGGGCGGCAATGTAAATCCGAGGTGTATAAGCAGCTGACCGAGTAGTTCCGCCCATTCATGCACCACTGGCCGGTGTAGGAATCCGCATCGAAAGGCCAGCGATTCAGCGGCAGGAAACCGACCGTGTTTGTCGCGTACGGGGAGCGCTCGTTCTTCCCAGCGGGTCAGCATAAAAAAGGCGGAGGCAAACAGATCGATGCCGCAACAGGCGTTTGAGGGCTGTAAATCGAACCGGCCGCTTCCGAAGATTACGGTCAGCGGTAGTTGGTTGAATGGATTCAGGCATTCCGCGGCTTGCTCCGGCACGTACTGCCGAGCACAATAATCTGAGTCTTCAATTTGCCCGAAAAAATGGTCTTCTATCACCAAAGCTACACCACTGGGAAGCACCAGCCGGTAATTTGGTTCATCGGAGCGCCATTCGATTTCATAGGGGATATTCAACAGTTCAGAGCAAATCACATGAATAGCGTACGATTTCTCTTTGTCGAAACGGCTGGATGTGATTACTTTCAAAGTTGAAGATGCGGACATGAAAACTGGGTAGCGAGTCTATTTTATGTGAAAAACAGGTACAAAACGCAGGTCAAAACTGTTCCAGTACTTTTTGTGCGATGGTATTCCCGATGGCCAGGGAGGCGGTAGCAGCCGGACTGGGTGCGTTGCATACGTTCACGAAGCCTGGTTGCGACAGGATGAGAAAATCGTCGAGCAGGTTGCCCGCGCGGTCGCACGCCATGGCGCGCACGCCTGCGCGACCCGGTTCAAGATCGGCGGCCGTGATTTCAGGGATGAGTTTTTGAAGCGACCTGACGAACGCGGCTTTGAAATAAGAGCGTTTCATTTCCTCCCAGCCTTCCCGCCAGTATTTTTTGGCTAAAGTTCTAAATCCGGGAAATGCGATGGTTTCTGCCAGCTCATGTATATTGATTTGCCAACGTGAATACCCTTCACGCTGGAAGGCGAGCACGGCGTTTGGGCCGGCTTCGATGCCGCCCTGGATCATTCGGGTGAAGTGTACGCCTAGAAAAGGGACATGGGGGTTTGGGGTGGGGTAGACGAGGTTTCGAACCAGATGCCGGCTTTCAGGTTTGAGGTCGTAATATTCGCCGCGGAATGGAATGATTTGTAAGCCGGGGGCCATACCGCTCATTTGGGTGAGTTTATCGGAATATAAACCGCCGCAATTCACAAAAAGCCTGGTCTTCCAGTGCGTCTGCTGTTTATTGGTTGTTTGCACAATCACACATTCTGTCATTTTTGTCAGCCCTG
>JAEUUR010000168.1 GCA_016787465.1 Saprospiraceae bacterium
TGTGTGATGATTTTGATCATGTCGGGCAAAGTTCCCTATTTTTTGGAAAATAAAAGGTGATTTGAAACACTACCTTTGCGGCCCCGATTTACAACCGGCCAATTAATAATCAGTCCAACCAGATAATGATCAAGATAGGAATCATCCGCGAGGGGAAAGTGCCTCCTGACGAACGTGTTGCCATTACGCCGGAACAATGTATAGAGGCGCAATCGAAACTGCCGGTTCAATTTTTAGTTCAACCATCCACTATTCGATCATATACCGATGAGGAGTTCGCCAGGCACGGCATTGCACTTCAGGAGGATTTGGGTGAATGCGATATTTTGTTAGGCGTGAAGGAAGTGCCGGTGGAACAATTAATTCCCAACAAGACATACCTCTTCTTTTCTCATACCATTAAGAAACAGGCGCACAACCGGCATTTGCTTCAGGCAATTATTCAAAACAATATCCGCCTGATAGATTACGAAACGCTTACCAACGACCGCGGGGAGCGGCTCATCGCTTTCGGTTTTTATGCAGGCATCGTTGGCGCACACAACGCACTCTGGACCTGGGGCCAGCGCACCGGCGATTTTCAATTGCCCAGGCTGCATGATCTGCACGACTACGCAGAAGCGCTGGAGGCTTATCGACATGTCGTATTGCCTCCTGTGCGGATTGTACTGACCGGCGGCGGGCGCGTAGCTTCAGGGGCGGTTAAAAACCTGTTGGATATGGGAATCAGGCAGGTGAGTGCCCAGGCATTTTTGGAGGATACATATTCGGAAGCGGTGTTTACCCAGATTCACGCATCCGACTATGTGGAACGCATCGATGGAGCGCCGTTCGATAAGGCGCATTTTTATGCGCACGGAGAGGCATACAGGAGCAAGTTTGCCCCATTTTACAGGAAAGCCGATATTTTTATCAACGGCATTTTTTACGACAAAAAAAGTCCGATGTTTTTCACGGAGGAGGAAGTCGGAAACCCGGATTTCCGGATTCAGGTAATTGGCGATGTTACTTGCGATATCATGCCAGATTCGTCGGTGCCTTGCACGGTCAGGCCGAGCAAAATTGCCGATCCAGTGTACGGGTTTAGCAAAAGTACCTTCGAGGAAACGGCGCCTTATCAACCTGGCTCGATTGATGTAATGGCGATCGACAACCTCCCTTCCGAACTACCGCGGGATGCTTCTGCGTTTTTCGGGCGGCAATTGATCGATAATATTTTGGCGGAGTTGCTTAAAGGACGCCAGAGTCCGGTCATGTGCAGGGGAATGATTACAGAGGGCGGACACCTGACGGAGCCGTTTCAGTATTTAGCAGATTATGTTTCGGAATCTTCCTGAGGCAGCACTGGTGGTGAACCAATTTAGTAGCTACTAAGTTGGTTCACCACTAAATTAAGCCTGTTTTTCACATTCGGCGAGCAGAAACTCAGCTTTTGATTTAAAGCGGAGGTTCGGGTCGTTTTCCTGGAATTTGCGCTGGAGGAAAAATTTCAGTTCTGGAATGGCCTCTTTGCATCGTTTGGCATGGTAAAGGCTTTCGCCCTTCCGCAAGCGTGCAAGCCAGTGAATCGGTTGTACCGCCAGCGATTTTTTAATCGTCTGATCGAAGTCGAGCACGGCATTTTCCCAATCATTTTTGATCATCATTACCTTGCCGCGGCCATAAAATGGTTCTGGTGCAGCAGGGTTGATGGTGATACTTTTTGAAAAATCGTGCAGGGCGTCGTTGAAATTTTTCAGTTTATAATTGACATACCCGCGGCGTTCGAAGGCTGCGGCGTGGCGTTCGTATTTTTCAATGGCGTTGCTCAGTGCAATGTTGGCTTCTTCCATGCCGCCTTGTTGCACGAGTTCGCGGCCGCGTAAGTATTCGGCTACAGCAACCTTGTCGGATTTCGGTTCGATTTGATACTCGGCAAGGATTTGGCCGTTTTGTACCCACCAGGCGCCAACGTTTCCGGCAAGCGCGTATTGGGCTACCTCCTGCAGCAGGCTGGTGGTATTGCGCCAGAATTTTTCCGTGCTCATTAAAGTTTGTTGCGGAACGTTGATCGCTAAAGCTTCAGGGTCGAAAATTTGCTCAGCCTTGAACAAAACTTCCGCGCGGAAGTAATTTTCAATACGGGTTTGCCAGTGTTTAACCACCAAATCGTAGGTGCGTTGGCTGCCGAAGTCGAGGCGACCTCTGAAGACTAATTTAAGCGGTTGTGTTGCCTGAGTATTCATCCTGCTGCTTATTTACGCGTTTGTTGGTTTAATGGGCAAGCACAGCCCCTGCGTTTTTGTACGCAATAAAGGGCTCATAGTTGTCGGCCTTTGTTCAGGTTCCGCCGAAGCGAACACCGATGAAGCAACCTTCCGGATTTATCGGATTGCTACTGCATCAAAACTCAAAATCTATTTCTGATACCCCTTCCTGAGGAAAGTCCGGCATAGTGACCGGCTGGAAAGGGGCGCTTTCCCAAAAGGACTACAAAGATGCAATATTAAACTTAAGTAAACAAGCATCTTTTGAAGGTTTTTTGAAAAAAATTATTTGTTTTAAATTTTATTGTGCAATTTTAATTTTGATTTATGGGATGTTATTACATGTTTTGCCAAATAAATGTTGGTTTGAATAAAAGGCTTTCCTGTTTCTTTTAAATACCGGTAAATTTAATCGAAATTTAACCCTCGATTTGTCGGAAGGTTATCATTTCAATTTTCTGACAAAATGTTTGACAATTCAGAGTGGGTGTGTGAGCTTCCCTCTAGCGTGTTACATTAGCCGGGGCCTGAAGGCCCGCGGACAGCACCGGCTGAAGCCGGTGCTACCAGTATCCAACATCCAGTATCCAGTATCCAACATGGCAACATACGATAAACGACTTTTTGATTACCTCTTCGAACAACAAAAGAACCACCCGCTTGAAAAAGCATTCGGGCGCAAAGTTGACGGCAAGTGGCAGTATTACTCCACCCATCAAATGGTTGAATTGGCAAACAGGGCGAGCCTGGGGTTGTTGCGCCTGGGGTTGAAACCTGGCGACAAAGTAGCTACGGTGGTGTATCAAACTTTGCCGGAATGGGTGGCGTTTGATTTTGCCATGCTCCAGATTGGTGTCCAAAATGTACCGATGTATCCAACCATCAGTTCGCGCGAATACGAATACATCCTGAATGAGTCGGAAGCCAAGTATTGTTTTGTTGGTGAAGGGGATTTGTATGACAAATTGAAAAATGCCTGGGCAAAAACCCCCGGATTAAAAGAAGTATATACTTTTTACGATCATCCGGATGCGCCTCACTTTTCAACGATGCTGGCTCCTGCCGACAGCAATTTTGCAGAAGTGGAGCGAATCAGAGAAACCATCCGGCCGGAGGACCTGGCAACCCTGATTTACACCTCAGGTACTACCGGAAACCCAAAGGGTGTGATGCTGACGCATCGAAATATAGCTTTTAATGTGGAAGCTATGCGTCGCTTGATTCCCATCAACCCTGGCGATCCGATTTTAAGCTTTTTGCCAGTAAGCCATGTGTACGAACGCGCTGCGATCTACGCTTTTACGGCTTATGGCGGCAGCGTTTCGTTTTCTACACCCGATAGCCTTGGCGGCGACGACGGCGATTTGAAAGCGATACAGCCATATTTTTTCACTTGCGTGCCGCGCTTACTGGAAAAAGTATATGAACGGATTCTTGGCAAAGGAATGGCGCTGAAAGGCATCAAACGCAAATTGTTTTTCAGGGCCCTCGAACTCGCCGACGAATGGGATATCAACAAAGAGTTTACCGGATGGAAAGGGCTTGAATGGAAAATCCTGCAGAAACTGATTTTCTCAAAATGGCGCGAAGCGCTCGGCGGCAAATTGCGGGGAATGACCACCGCAGCCAGCGCGTGCCCGCTTAAAATTCTGCGCGCATTCAATGCGGCAGGCATTGCTGTTCGGGAGGGATATGGTTTGACGGAAGCTGCTCCGGCATTTACGTTCAATGGTTTCAAACCTGAAGACCCATGTATGCTCGGTACCGTTGGGCCGGTACTGGATGGTGTCATCATTCGAATTGAACCCTCCGCTGAATATAGGCCGGGAGAAGGCGAAATACTGGGGAAAAGTCCAGGAATTATGGAAGGTTATTACAAACAACCTGATAAAACGGCCGAAATGATCCGTTATATCGACGGCGAACGCTGGTTGGCCACCGGCGATGTCGGCATGTTCGTGGAAGGGCCTGGAGGGGTACAGTTTTTGAAAATTACCGACCGGAAAAAAGAATTGCTCAAAACCAGCGGCGGAAAATATGTGGCGCCCACTCCCATCGAATCGATGCTCAAAGAACATTACCTCGTCGAACAGGCTATGGTTGTAGGCGAAAACCTCAAGTTCGTATCAGCACTGATCGTACCCTCCGCAGAAGGTTTGAAAGGTTGGTTTCATAAACATGGTCTGCCCTGGACAGGCTTGGCAGATGCCATCAAACAGCCACAGGTAATCAAAAGGTTCGACATGCTGATTGAAAGAATAAACCCGCATTTTGGCCATATCGAACAGGTGAAAAAATTCACCCTGCTTCATGATATCTGGGAGCCGGTCAAAACCGATGGCTCCGACGGTGAACTCACCCCAACCCTCAAACTCAAACGCAGGGTCATTATGCAGAAGTTTGCCCCGCAAATTGAAGCAATGTATGCAGATTGATTCGATTGATCCGATTGTTTCGATTATAAAAAATCGGTGCAATCCAAAAATCCGATCAATCCGCGATTCAAGCCGCGTTATTCGATTGATCCGAGACCATCCTCCCAATCGGATCAATCGAATCAATTGCTTCATTCTTTTGCGCGGCCGGAGCGTACAAAATTCACCAGGGATTCGGCGCTGGACGCATTGACGAGGGCTACTTCCACAAATTTGCCGTCGGGCATTTTAATTTTCGTGTCTTTCGCTTTCAGGCTCAGTGCCAGATCGTTGAATTTGGTGCTGCTAGACACCAGGTTCAGGTCGGCGCCGCCTTCCGGATTGGGTTGATAGCTGAAAAAATACCACAAATCGGGCGAGGCTTTCAGGTACACGGAAAATTTGTCTTCACCGCTGCCCGGCATTTTGTATGAAATGTACATGGTCAGGTTTTTATTGATGGGCTGACCGGCAACACTGACCAAAGGGAACTTATCCTCCAGTGTGATAAAAGCCGAGTATTCCGTATTCCAGCGAACAGCCTGCCGACCAAAAACAAAGGTGAAGTTGTCGTCTTTTTTGGGTAGGAGAATGGCGTTGATCCGCAGGTTAGCGATCATTTCTTCCATGTCTTTTTCATCACTGACAAACTCCCTAAGCAAGGGCTGGTAGTACGCAACATTGGTGTTGTACACTGCGGCCGGCTGATCGAAACTGGCAGCCTTGATATCGTTGATCATCAAATCGAGCAAAATTTTGGGAATCGGAAGCTCAACGGCCGTCATGATCTCTCCGGTAACCTCAAAGAAAGTGGAGTCGGTAACGCCGTTGTAATCCGATTTCAAACGGCCGGCAGCTTTGAGTTTCATGTATTCCAACCCGGATCCAATAGTCAGCGGCCCTTCTCCCTGGATGGTGCCGACGCGGTTGTCGAAAATCATTTTGGCTCCTTTTTCCGCTTTTCCAATTACCCGCAGGGAATCGCCGAAGATAAAACGGTCGGTTTTGGGGTCGTATTTGTACACATCTTTGCAATCGAGCAAGGGGCGGTCGACACGTTGGTAGGCCGGCAGCAACACGCGCGGGTACGCCTCACCGTTGTCGCGAGAAATATAAAACCCGGCCACCATCGGGTTTTCGTCGGGGTCTTTGGTGTTTTTAATCCGGATAACCGGGTCGTTTTTATCAACCACCGAATAGTGGGTAAACCATTGTCTGACGGGCAATTTATCCGCATCCAGTTTGGCGTATCCTTCGAAGCGCATGTTTTGTTTGCTGGCTTCCAGGATCATTTTCCCTTTGAAGAAGGTTTTTACATCCAGGCGGAAGGAGTCTTTTTCAGGAATATCACCGGCGGCGGTGGTCATGATGGTACGTTTGTAATCCTTGTCGGTCTGGAGGTCGCCTTTGATGTTGTTAAAAAAGATTTCCTGTTTGTAGCCGGGTATATTGTATTGGTAATAACCAGTTGCCGTGTAGGTGTTTTTGCCAAGGATATCAACCTTGGCCCTGGTGATGGTGTGGTATTTACTGGCGGTATCCGCTTCGATGCGGGCGTCTTGAATCTGGCGCATTTTACCGCCGGGTTGGATATAGACGTCGGAGGTGTCGGGAGGGTAAATATATGCATCGGAGCTTTGGATCACTTTCACTCCGCCAATTTGAAGGAGGTTGGTTTTTAGGTCGTAAAGAGCCGTTTTGCCTTCGAATTTCAACGAATCCTGACCTTTGTCGGTAGAAACGAAAATACCCGGCTTATTTGGGTCGGCTTTAAACTCGATGGTTTGTTTGCGCATATCCCAGGTGAATTCGTTCATCGACGTGCGGTATTGGTCGTAAGGAAGGCTGGTGTTTGCGTCGGGGGTATTGGCTTTGAAATGCCCTGTTTTAGCATCGAAGTCCAATTCACCGTCTACATTTTTGGAGTCGAACGCAATTCCTTTGCCATCGAGCGATTTGATCTCGATGTTGCCGGTGTCGGCGCTTGCCTGGAAAGGGCCGTACGAGATAATTTTTGACGTCAGCTTGCCTTCCGCCCATTCGAATTCGCCGCGGCCTTTCAACCCGGTTGGAGTGAGAATCAACACGCCTTTGTGGCTGTATCCGGGTTCTTTGAACAGCTCAAAAGCCTTGGCCTTACTTTGGATATACATGGAGTCTTTGAACGGAAGCCAGTTCACCGATACGTTTTCGCCCTGGGCCTGGGGCACCTTGACAGCACTTTTGCGGTCTTCCGTCATGAAGAATTTTTTTGCCGTGCCGGTGGTTTGTTTGGGTTTAAAAACAAGGTCTTCCGATTCAATATCTGCTGTCAGGTATTTCAACACGCCTTTTCCACGCAGCCCTTTGTTACTCAAATCGAGTGCGCCGGTGTACAGGCCTTTTTTGGTGTAGGTTGGATAACCGGTTGGCGGCGTTTTGTGGATAAATCCGAAGGATTTATCCTCCTCCCTAACAACAATCGTTTCTTTAAAATTTGGGAATATCGTAGCAGGAAACAATTCGCCCCTGAATTTCAACTGTTCTTTGGTGTAACTATCCAGGCCGTTGAATGAAAACGGATCGAGGCGGAAATAAAATGAATCGCGCGTGTAGGCGCCTTCCTGTATGTCTTTGCGGTCATAAAACACAAACGAAAACTTCTTGGATTGCAGCGACGGGAATATCTGCATATCTTCCTTACCCGATTTGTTGTTGGGTGCATCCACCAGCAAGGCGCCGCTCACATGCTCGATGTGCGAGTTCATGGCATTTGCGATCGGTTGGTTGTTTTTGTCAAATTCACCGGTTGGAATGTAAAAGTCGAGGTGACGGACGGAGTCGAATTCCACCTGGAATTTTTCATAGTTAAAATACATATCGTTTCCTTGGAAGAGGGCAAGGCCTGCATATAAACGTCCGCCAAAGCGCATGTCGCGGTTTTTGAGGAGGGTGAGTTGGTTGGCGCCGGGCAGTACGGCCACTTTTTGCCGTTTGCTCAAATCCAGTTTCCGTACTTCGAATATTTCGGTTTCTTTGGTTTGAAGGTTCAGTTTTGCGTTGGCGGAAGAACTTTCAGAAACGATGTTAATGGCGTCGAAATCTCGTTTTCCCTGGCTGGCAAGGGCGTAGTGAATGAGTTTGTCGCGCAGTTCTATTTCATGCCTGTCGAAATAGTAATTGATATATCCTTCTTCCACCATTTGGGCGAGCAGGGTTTGGATACTTGAATAGTCGAACTTCGGGTTTATTTCGAAGGCATAGGCATTGTCAGTCACGATTCGCCCGTTGTCTTCCTTGTCCTGGTCGGTTTTTTGCCATACGTTGTACAGGGTAGAGATCGGATTGTGGGATGCAATGCCTTGCATGCTGTTGTACCGGTTGGCATCGTAGAAGTTGCTGCTTTCGAAGCTGACGGTGTTTTTGGTGCCTTTGACGCCGATATTTACCCCGATTTCGAGCGAATCCTGGTTTAGGTGCCAGGCGATGCGGTCGGTATTCAGGTTCATATTGTAAAACGACGAGAAGAACGGGTTGCGTTCTGATCCTTTTTCACCGCGCGCCAGGGCGATCACTTGTTTGGGAATATCAATCCTGAAATTGGCTGCCGGGTGGAACAAACTATCGGTATCCATATACAGCTTGGCATCGACGCCTTGGGCCACCACACTGGAACCGCGTTTGATAATGAAGAGCGGCCCTTTGCCAAAAAATACGCGCTGACGTTTTTTGTTGTATACGGTCATTTGTGCAGGTTCTGCTCTGGTTCCGTAGCCATACAGCGAATTACCGGCAAGTTTAAAACCGCCCACATATTCAATACCCTCGCCGATTTTATTCACCCGTAAAATCTTATCAAACGATTCAAATTTTGGGAAAGCAAAATCGGAAAGAGAATCGGCTTTAGCGGTTGCAGCCCTTGAGCGTACCACGACGTTGTGTTCGAAACGCCCTTTAATGCCTTCCTTGTTGAAATAAAGCGGGTAGTAAAGTGTGGCCGTATCGCATGTGAACAAAGGTTTGTTGGTATCTATGATGTATTTGGTGAGTTCTGCATAGATGGAAGAATCCATTCCGGCTTCTGCCCACGAAACTTTACCGCCCAGCCCTTTCCATTGGTTTTCGAACGGGAAATAAGCGCCGCTTGTTTTTTTGATCGTCATAGAATCCAGCTTGCGCGCGCCGATGAGGTCGATATCTTCACAAACCAGGCGCGGCACTTTATCCTGATACAAAAACTCAAATTTGCCGCCTTTCACTTTCCAGGTCACCGACCCGCCTTCTCCGGTTTTCAAAGCACGGGTTTCCATCATATCGACAGAAAATTCCAGAAACTGACCGATGGGTTTTGCACGTCCTTTTTCCACGCCTGCAATCACGGTTTCTGCAAAGCCGTGCCAGCGCCTGAACAAAGTAGTATCCGGGTCGTTTTTTGCGGCAATAATGGCATTGATATAGTTTTTATAATAGGGAAATGCCGAAAGGTTTTGCGCCCCCAGCATATTAGCCACGGCAATGATTTGTTTAGTTTCCGCTTCCGGAAATGCGCCGGCTTTGTGCATACGTTTGAATACGGAAAAGGATTCTTCCATATCGGGACGCTTGGTGTAGGTCATGAACTCGCCAAGTTTGTTGACGAATTCAGTGGGATCCTCCGGAAACCGGGGAGTGGCTTGCGACCACAACGTAACAGAACCGAAAAACAAAAAAATGAAGGCAAAAGCAGCGGGAAAACGGAATTTCATATCTGGAAAATATTGAATTGTCGGGCAAGAAGCAGCGGACGTGTTTAAACGCCAAAACTTGGAATATGGTGTGGGTGTAGCTTCAAAATAACGAAACGGGCCAAATGGGACAGAACTGGTTGAATCAGCGCAGTTTTTGGTTTTGTGCATGTCGTTCTGCATCCCGTTTTGTCTTTTTTTCGAGGTT
>JAEUUR010000245.1 GCA_016787465.1 Saprospiraceae bacterium
TGGATCCGGCTGCACAACCCGTTTCAATCAAAGGTAAAAGAGCAAGAGCGGCCGTCATGCTGCCGGTCAGTTTGGCCAGGCGGTCAAGAAACTCCCTTCTTGGTAAAGGTCGGTGGGTGTACTCGTCATACAAGTTGATAATTTCCTGATCCATTTTCCGGGAGGTAAAAGGTTATGAAAGATATTTCCCAACAATCGGTAGCCGGCGTCCCATACCGAAGGCTTTGTTACTGACACGCAACACCGGTGGCGCTTGCTCGCGTTTAAATTCATTGATGTTTGCCAGTCGAAGTACGCGCCTTACGAGTGCTTCATCGAATCCCATCGCAATCAATTCATCCGGTCCTTTGCGGCATTCAATGTACTGGAACAGCAGCGGATCGAGGATATCATACGGCGGCAGGCTGTCCGAATCTTTTTGTCCGGGTCTGAGTTCGGCGCTTGGAGGTTTTATGATCGAATTTTCAGGAATGCCGGCGCCGGTTTCATTCAAATAATGTGCAAGTTTGTAGACTTCTGTTTTGTAGACATCTCCCAACACGGCGATACCACCGCACAGATCGCCATACAAAGTGCCATAACCCACGGCCATTTCACTTTTGTTGGTGGTGTTTAACAATATATTTCCGAACTTATTACTCATGGCCATCAGCAAAATACCCCGAACGCGCGCCTGAATATTCTCTTCTGTCACGTTGAATGGCATTCCTTGAAAAAGCGGTTGTAAAGTGTTTTCAAAGGCATCGTACATCGGTTTGATGGGTATGATGTCGTATTGAATGCCCAGGTTTTCTGCCAATACGCGAGCATCATCCACCGAGTGCCCGGTGCTGAACTGGCTCGGCATAAGTAGTACCCGTACGTTTTCTTTCCCCAGGGCCCTGACTGCCAGCACAGTGGTCACAGCGGAGTCGATGCCACCGGAAAGGCCGATAATTGCTTTGGAAAAGCCCAGTTTTCTGAAATAATCGCGGATACCCATCACCAGCGCATCGTGGATCATTTTAATTTTATCCTTCGGTTGTTCATTGCTTCGGCCGCCTGCCAACACTTCTTCCAAATCATATACACGCAAACCCTCTTCAAAATAAGGCATCTCGTCGAACACCTTGCCATCGCCAGACATCACCAGGCTGCCTCCGTCAAAAATAATATCCGTTTGCGCGCCCACACCGTTGGTGTAAAACATCGGAATCCGGTATTGATTCACATTTACCCGAACGGTATGAATGCGCCATTCGGCATGGTCGTAACTGAACGGCGAAGCTGAAAGGTTCAGAATAAAATCTGGGCGCTCCCACATCATTTCGTCGAGCGGGCAAACCGTGTACAGTGGGTTTTCATTGCCTACATTCCAGATGTCCTCACAAATGGAAAGGGCTATTTTTTTGCCTTTGAAGGATACTGTTTGAAACTTTTTGGCAGGTTCAAAATACCTGTATTCATCAAAAATATCATAGGTGGGAAGCAGCGCTTTGTGTTGGATGCCTAACACTTCACCTTCGAAAAGGAAATAAGCGGAATTATACAGATCCTTGCCAGCACGTACGGGATTGCGGGTGGGTGCGCCAACAGCAATGGCAATACCTTTGCTCGCCTGACGGAGCGATTCGATACTTTGGTTGCATTGATCAATAAAATCTTCAAATTCCAGAAAGTCGCGCGGCGGATAGCCGCATACCGCCAGTTCTCCAAAACAAACGATATCCGCGCCTTGTTCCCGGGCTGCGGAAACGGCTTCGAGCATCTTTTTCAGGTTTCCTTCAATGTTGCCGATGTGATAATCTAACTGGGCAATTGCGATTTTCATGCTTACATTTTGTTTGATCGCTGAAGATACCTGAAGCTTGCAAAAAATCTTGGTACGCTGGTGTCTTTGCGGAAAAATCGAGTCTATCTTTGAGGGCAAATATAGAGCATGTACCTGAAATTCAACCAAGTCAATCTACCCATGCGATACCTTTTAATTTTTTTCTTTGCCGGCCTGATTTCTTCAGCATGCGCCCAAAAAATGTACGAAACCGGGGAATGGTGTGCGCATTCAAAAAACTTGTTTCAGCCCGCTGCCCCACTGCCAAATGACACACGGAGTGATTCCATAGACTTGACCCACGCCTGGATCACACTCGACCTAACCCAGGTTTCCAGTCAAAAAATCAGTGGGAATTGTAAATGGGTTTTTACGCCAATAGTTGATCAAATTGCTGAAATTCAATTTGATTTGTTGGCACTCACCGTTGATTCGGTAATATTTAACCATCTGCAGGTACCCTTTCAACGTCAGGGAGAAAAAGTGGTTATCCCTTTTAGTGCGCCGCTTTCACAAGGATCCATCTACGATATTACCATTTACTACCAAGGTACGCCACAAAAGGACGCTTCAGACTGGGGCGGCTTTTATTTTTCTGGGAATTATGCTTTCAACTTGGGGGTAGGTTTTGCTGCCGACCCGCACGTATTTGGCCGTGCCTGGTTTCCGTGTTTCGATAATTTTGAGGAACGGAGTACCTACACCTTTGATATGTACACAACCCCGGCTCAACCAGCTTATTGCAATGGTTACCTGCTGACCGATGAGACTACGCCCGACAACAAACGTCGGCGCTTGTGGTTAATGAACCAATCCATTCCTTCTTATCTGGCATGTGTTGCCATCGGGCCATACACCTCCTTCACAAGAACATATCAGGGGGTGAATAACCCAATTCCAGTTGAAATTGCCGCAGCTGCAGCGGATACCAATAAAGTCCGTACTACTTTTATTCACTTGCCGGATGCCATAAAGGCTTACGAACATTGGTTTGGCCCCTATAAGTGGCATAAAATCGGGTATTCACTGGTGCCTTTCAACTCCGGAGCCATGGAGCATGCCACCAACGTCGCGATCGGTCGCACCTTCATCAATGGCAGCCTGAATTATGAAACATTATGGGCACATGAACTGAGCCACCATTGGTGGGGTGACCTGGCAACCTGCACAACTGCAGAAGACATGTGGCTTAATGAAGGTTGGGCATCCTTCTCCGAGCATCTTTTCACAGAATGGGTTTATGGAAGGGCTGCCTATATCGCTGCGGTGAAAAGTAATTTTCTCAACGTTTTACAAAATGCGCACGTTGGAGAAGGCGGATACCGGGCCGTTTCCGGGGTGCCGCATAACTTAACCTACGGAACCCACGTGTACAACAAAGGCGCAGTGGTAGCGCACAACCTGCGCGCTTACATGGGAGATTCATTGTTCCGTATTGGAATCAGATCGGCACTGGATCAAACTAATTTTACGGATTGGAGCAGCGCCGACTTTCGGGACAAACTGGAACTGGCTACCGGCCTGGATTTGCATCCATTTTTTAATGATTGGGTGTTTAACGGCGGCTATCCTGATTTTGTCATTGACTCAATACATACTTCCGCAACTGGTCAGCAAAACCTACAAGTGAAGGTATTCCTAAAACAAACACGCCGGGGTACGCCGGCATTCCATCAATCAGTTCCCCTTGAACTGACGGCAGTTGATCAAAATGGTCAAAAAATGAACTTCCTAACCACCATCTCCGGAGAATACGGATC
>JAEUUR010000261.1 GCA_016787465.1 Saprospiraceae bacterium
GTAGCCGAAATAATTATCGGCAACGCCTGCTTTGCGCGCGCCGGTGGCCCAGCCGAGGTCTTCGGGGCAAATGCTCCAGCTTTCCACGATACCCCATTGACTGTACGGCCCCCAGTGCATGAGCAACCCGAATTTGAGATCCTGCCAGTTTTCCAGGCGTTGCTGGATGGCCGGGTCGGGGTCGGGGGTGTAGGCCTGGTGTTCCTGGGCGAGGGAGTAAAAAGGAAGGGATAGAAAAAGAATCAGGTAGCGCAATTTCATCAACGGGAAGTTTTTTGGGGAAAGGTAGGATGAAATTTGAAAATCTGGTACTTAATGAAACAGGTAACACCGACTAAAGGCGGTCCGGACGAGGCCCTTTAGGGTCGAGGAAACAACTTTGGGGGTAACCATGCCCTTTCTTAACATGAGCAACGCTGATTGGTTGGATGTTTGTTCCGCTTTCTCCGCACGTAGTGGAACTTCGAACACCGAACAAGGAACCCAGGGGGGAGCTTTACACAGGAATTATAGATAAATTTTACTGCGTTTTGATATATTATTGTACAAATAGTATTACTTTGTGTCGAAAATAATTACATAAAGTATCATCATGTTTTTTCGACCAATTTTTTCCGAACTCGAAACGCACCTGGCAGAGCATGAAGTTAGCGTTATCACCGGCATGAGACGCACAGGCAAAACAACAGCCTTAAAGTATCTGTTGGAAGCAACACCCCACAAAAACAAACTTTATCTCGATTTAGAGCGCCTGGAGTACCGGCGTATCTTTACCCGCAAGAGTTTTAGTGAGATGCAGGCAGATATTGAATTTTTGGGTTATGATTTTTCCCAAAAAGGCATCATTGCCATTGACGAGGTTCAGTTGATTCCCGAAGTGGTTTCATTCATCAAATATTATCACGACAATTTCCCCGTAAAATTTTTAGTAACGGGTTCGAGTTCCTATTACCTCAAAAACCGCATCACAGAAAGTCTGGCGGGCAGAAAGCGGGTTTTTGAGATGTTTCCACTTGACTTTTTGGAGTTTTTGAATTTCAAGTCGGTGGATACAAAGCCCTTGGCGACTCAACGAATGAAATCTTTTCGACCATTGGTTTTTGCAACATATCAGCAGTATTACGAAGAGTATCTGCGATATGGTGGTTTTCCGCAGGTGGTGTTGGCTGATTCGCCGGAGAAAAAAGAAAAAACACTGAGTGATATCCTTAACTCTTATCTGGAGTTAGACATTAAAATAATATCCGATTATTCTGTCATCGACGACCTTTTCAAACTAGCCACTTTATTGTCAGCCCGTATTGGAAACAAGTTGGACTATCAAAAAATTGGAGTACTAACGGGACTGAACAGACATAAGGTCAAAGATTATATCCAGTTGTTTCGGGCTACTTATTTTTTGCACCTGATCGAACCTTATTCAATTAACCCCGACCGTAGTATCGCCGTACAACCCAAGATATTTATTTCAGACAACGGATTAGTCAACCGGTTTGCTCAAGTCGGCAGCGGCGCATTGTTTGAAAATGCCATTGCCAACCAATTGCTCAGGCTTGGAAAGGTCAATTACTTTCAGAAAAAAACCGGACAGGAAATTGATTTTATCCTGAATGAAAACAAGGCCATCGAAGTAAAAGAGACCCCCGGAGCATTTGATCTAAAAATGCTGGAATCCAGAGCTGCCGGGCTTGGTATAGAAAACAGGATGCTCATAGGCCGCTTCCCGCCAGGCGTCGATTTCCATGAATTTGTATGGGGTGGCTGTATTTTTTGATCAGGTCGCCATAACTTTGGTTTTCCAGTAATTCCGAACCAAAATTTCCAATGGAGCACCGAATTTTATTTTCCAACATCCGCCGGCTCATCGCCCTCGATGAACTGCCTACTGCGCTGAAAACCATGCGCTCTCTGCTGGAAAATACACCAAAACTGAACGAAATCCTCCAGCAAAGCGGACGTTTGGAAAAAATCCAGCGTGAAATGCGGCTAGGCACAGTGTCCGACTCGGAAGCGAGGCTGGAACAAAACCGCATTCGTTTCGGCGTACTCGAACTGCTGACCGAAATCGAGCAAAAAGACTTGCCGGCGGCGGCTTTAGGTGAGGTGCTTTCGGCGGTGGAACAGGAAAGCGCACGGCCGGAGCTGGGAGGCGAGTTGGAGGGAGCGGTTTCTATCGTGAATAGTAAAAATGTGGTGTCGGATTCCAAGCTGACAGCAGGCAGG
>JAEUUR010000270.1 GCA_016787465.1 Saprospiraceae bacterium
TACCTGACTGTGATCCTGGATTTGGCGGATAGAGCGGTGGTGGGCTGGGTTTTAAGCGAAACAATGCACGCCGAATGTACGGTCATTCCTGCTCTAAAGCAGGCCCTTCAAAGACGTCAAATTCGGCCCTTTAGTGGCTTAATGTTCCATTCTGACAGAGGTGTACAATATGCTTGCGATGATTTTCGGAAGATTTTGAGGCATTATGGCATCACGCAAAGCATGTCCAGGAAGGGAAATTGCTGGGATAATGCCGTAGCAGAATCTTTTTTCAAAACCATAAAAACCGAGGAGTTGGGCCGGTGTAAACTAGTTAAAGCCACAAGCCTCAACTCCTTGGTTTTCAAATACATAGAAGGCTGGTATAATACCCATAGAATTCACTCCGCGTTAAAAGGATTAACCCCCTGGGAAGCTTTCTATGAAAAAACTTCAAAATTCGCCGCTTAATCTTTTCTCGGTGTCTGCTATAGTGAGGAAGTCCAATTGCATATGAAGTGATCGTTCTAACGAATACTTCGAACCCCTATATTCATCATTCATCATTCATCATTCATCATTCATCATTCATCATTCATCATTCCTAAAGTCTGAATTTCAAACCTTGGGTAAGCGGGTGATAGAACATGGAGTCGATGGTGGCTTCGGAAATTTGAATATTGCCCATCTTGAACAGGTTTTTTCCGGTGACCAAGCCAAAACCTTCCGACACGTTGGTATACACTGGATATACTTCGGCGCCGGTTAGGCCCGAGTTTGCCGCTGCTGTTACATTAAATTCTTTGATTTCCCTGCCACCGCCTTCCAGATAAATAAATCCTTTTTCGAAATAACGGAAGTTGCTGGTAGGTTGTAATTGCTCTGCCAAAAACTTGAAAAACTGGGAGCCGGCAATGTCTTTGGTGCCCTTATAGGTGCCCTGGCTAACGGTTGTTTCTTCGCGCTCTACATTTCGGGCAGCTTGCCATACCAAGGTATCTCTCAACAAAGTGGTACCGTCTGGTGCTTCTTCACGGTATGGCAGGATGTAGGTGATGTTAAAAAAGTATCCGTTCTCATCTGTCCGCCAATCAACGGTAGAAGTTGTGCTGTAGGCAAAAGAAATTTTACGGACAATATCGGTCGGATTGGGCCTGGTGATGACAAAATCTTTGGGCAAGGTAGTTTGTGCCGTAATATCCTCTCTACCGTCATTCCTCACAATAACCAGTTTGTATGTTTCACCTGGTGTGAGGTTCTGTCCGACTGGTGGTTTTAATTTGTATAACCAATTGGGTTGATCTGCGAATATACCCTGATCGCGTACATACCCCTCCAGGTTGCCGTCAACCCGGTGCAATTGCACCCGTGAGTTGGTGGCCGGTCTTTCGAGCCATACAGTGATCGAGTTATCGGGGTAATACAACGAATCCGCTATTTGTGCAATCTCTAAAGCGCTTGCCTCCGGATCCAAAAATGCTTTTTCAATCCGTACATAATGCGCCGTATCCTTTGGAGAAAGAATGGCATATACAATTGGCACCTCCTTCCATGGAGCTGCCACATCAAAGTCATTGGAACAATTGGACAAAACCACCGCTACCAACAATAACAAAACTAAACTTCTCATTTGTAAATTATTTGATGGCACAAAAATAGTTGTTGCTGTTGATTCGGCCTGGAATAAAAATTAGAACGTCTGTAGATAGCCAATTTGCGTAAAATTCCAGCGTTTTTTATTGTCAAAAGCACCTGCATCCGGAGACGGTTCAAAATTTTATTTTGTTGCATAAAAAGTTGAAATGATTCATTGTTTTACCACAATTAGATGTAATTTTGCGCGGCTTTTTACAAAAAGAGCGTCCTGACCCAACTATTTCATTGGCCAAACCTGGAAAAAGGGCGCAAACAACCAAACATCATTTCGTTTTATGGCTAACATCGGTCGTATCAAACAAATAATTGGCGCTGTCGTAGACGTTGACTTCAGCGGCCCAGGCAGCAAATTGCCCGAAATTCTCAGTGCCCTTGAAATGAAACGCCCCGACGGTTCTACGCTGGTGCTGGAAGTTCAGCGTCACTTGGGTGAAGACAGTGTTCGTACCATCGCGATGGACTCCACCGATGGTCTTACCCGCGGTATGGAATGCGAAGATACAGGTTCTCCGATCGCTATGCCTGTCGGCGACCATGTACGCGGCCGCCTCTTCAATGTAGTTGGAGAAGCAATCGACGGCATTGGCAAAGTTGAAAAAGGCAAAAATGCGTATGTGATCCACCGCAAACCGCCCACCTATGAAGAACTATCCACCGAAAGGGAAATTCTTTACACAGGTATCAAGGTAATTGACCTGATTGAGCCTTATGCCAAAGGTGGTAAAATCGGATTGTTTGGCGGCGCTGGTGTAGGCAAAACGGTTTTGATCATGGAATTGATCAACAACATTGCAAAAGCCTACGACGGTATGTCGGTGTTTGCAGGTGTAGGCGAACGTACCCGTGAAGGGAATGACCTGCTGCGCGAAATGATCGAATCAAACGTAATCAAGTACGGCGAAGCTTTCAAACATTCTATGGAAGAAGGCGGCTGGGATTTGTCGAAAGTTGATAATGCAGAATTGTCCAAATCTCAGGCAACGCTGGTATTCGGTCAGATGAACGAACCACCAGGCGCTCGTGCACGTGTGGCACTTTCAGGACTTACCCTCGCTGAATACTTCCGCGACGGCGACTTGAAAGATCCTGCAGGCGGCCGTGATATTCTTTTCTTTGTTGATAACATTTTCCGTTTCACCCAGGCTGGCTCCGAAGTATCCGCTTTATTAGGCCGTATGCCTTCAGCAGTAGGTTACCAACCAACCCTGGCAACTGAAATGGGTGTCATGCAGGAGCGTATCACATCTACCAAGCGCGGCTCTATTACCTCTGTTCAGGCGGTGTACGTACCGGCCGACGACTTGACCGACCCTGCTCCAGCAACCACCTTCTCTCACTTGGACGCAACCACGGTATTAAGCCGTAAAATTGCATCTCTGGGTATCTATCCTGCCGTTGACCCGCTCGATTCAACATCAAGGATTCTGGATCCGAAAATTATCGGCGACGAGCACTACCGTTGCGCCCAGCGCGTGAAACAGATTTTGCAACGATACAACGAATTGCAGGATATCATTGCTATCCTGGGTATGGAGGAGCTTTCCGATGAAGACAAACTGGTTGTAACGCGCGCGCGCCGTGTACAACGTTTCTTGTCGCAGCCGTTCCACGTTGCTGAACAGTTCACCGGTATTCCGGGCGTACTTGTTCCAATTGACGAAACCATCCGCGGCTTCAACATGATCATGGACGGCGAATTGGACGAATATCCGGAAGCTGCATTCAACCTGGTGGGCACCATTGACGATGCCATTGCCAAAGGCAAGAAAATGTTGGCGGAAGCAAACAATTAATACGATTGTTCCGATTGATTCGATTGTTCCGATTAATTTAAGTATCGTTTTCTTTGAATAAAATTAACGGATCAATCGGTACAATTGAATCAATCGGTACAATCGAAACAATCGAAAAATATCATGAATCTCCTGGTTCTTTCTCCTGAAAAGGAAATTTTCGCCGGTTCTGTAAAATCCGTTCAGGTTCCCGGCTCTGATGGTGGTTTTCAACTGCTTGATGGCCACGCAGCAATTGTTGCCTCTTTGAAGGAGGGAACGGTAAACGTGGTAAAATCGAATGGTGAAAAACTCACGTTTGAAGTCACCGGCGGTTTTGTTGAATGCCTGAATAACGAGGTTTCGTTGTTGATAGCCGGCATGAAAGAGGCATAACGATAACTCTCTCATCTTGTCCTAGTCCCGAATCTTTTCGTGAAGAAAAGATTCGGGATTTTTTTTCACCTGTACTGGCCTCCCTAAAAGTGACTTAAGCCCTGAAGGGGCGAAATCTACCAAAGCCGGGTGAAGCCCTGCTGGATGACTGGCGTAACAGAAAAGCCCTGAAGGGGCGGAATATAGAAGTGATGGAGGCGTCTAGACTAAAACAATCATGTTTGACTTTCCTTAAGTCACCGACATTGCCCTAAAAGGAGACACGTACACATAAAAAAATCCCGAATTTCCTACAAGAAAATTCGGGATTGATCAGGATATAAAAATCGATGTGGCGAAAAATTAGTACTGCCACAAATCGTGTTCCCAGTTGAATATTTCGCTTTTGATCTTTTCGGATTCCATCAACAGGTCCACGCCTTGCAGATAATCTTCGAGCTTACGATCATACACGTTTGATTCTTTGTAAACGTAGCTTGCAAAGTGCCGCATTTCAAAGAAGTCTTCCCATGAAATAGTGGCATTGGTATTTCCGCCCATGGTAAACACACGATGGCGAGCGAAAAGCTCACGAGCATGTGGGTAATACACCCAAAACATTGGCTTCTCGAAACGGAAGTTACCATCGTTGTCGCGAACGTCGATCATCGGAGCGATACCGAGGATACGAACCTGCATCGTAGAAGTTTCTTTATCGAAGAACCATACTTCTTTGATACGGAATCGTTTTACATCTTCCCAGTTGATATCGTTGCTTACGATCTGCACTTTTTCTTCATACGTTTCCGGGTCGAATGTCACCACCGTATCGGTTTTGGACAACATGGAAAGTACATCGTCGGTGCTTAAGCGTTTTTTAAACTTTGCGCCGTCTTCATCCGTGCTATAAACGGGCAGGTCGCCTTTGGTAGCGGCATCAGAGAGGATTTTGAAAAAAGGAGCTTCCGGATAAGCAAAAGGAAGGTTCATTTTTTCGCGAACGTCGATGATACGCCAGATACGTTTTTCCCAGAAGATATCGCTTTCACGAATCGGCTGGTAAGCCAACACTTTACGCTGGCCCATAATTTCTTTTTTGACCACGTCGTCGATCGGCGCTTCGCCGTTATCTTCGAGCACTGGTACTTCTTCTTCGGTACCGGTGGTTTCAACTTCTTCCGGGTCTTGGGCAAATGCAGCGCCTCCCACGAATAGGAACAGGCACAGGCACATCCATTTAATAAACGTTTGCATGACTCGCGCAGTTTGGGTGATTAGTGTTGTATAAAAGTGTTGTTTATGGGAGGATAGGAAAGGGCATGATACCCTTTCCTATCCAGAAAAATTACTTGATTTTGTAGGCAAAGCTACCAATATTACGGGCAGCAATGTCGCCAGGGCATTTGCACTTTACATCATCAAAGAAGTAAGAGTCGCCTGGTTTTGCTTTTTGAATATAGTCTGCCACCTGGCTACTCCAGCGAGCGCCGTTATTTACAGCGGTGATTGGATCCTGGCGTTTAGGCAGGTAGGTTACTTCGAAACCAACTACATCGCATTTTGCATCAAAGTCGAAACCTTCCAGGAGTGCCGCAACACCACCTTGAGCCTTGAATTCACCATTACCCATTTGGCCGCCCTTGTTTTTAGGGTTACCACCGAGGCGTGGGTTCGGGTCAGGAATACGTTTTACGCGATACTGGAATGTTTGTGAAGCGCCGCCTCCGGAAACCGTCAGTGTAGCTTCGCCAGGTGTTGTAACTTTAACAATGAACTTGCCGCCGCCGGAAGGTGACAGGGAAATACCTGCGCCTGAGCCGGTTACACGTACATCGTTAGAAGACACACCTGCAGCCGAAACGCTGATCGGGTTATCAACACCAATGTAAAACACGTTCATTTTGTCGAGCGATACCGCTAC
>JAEUUR010000276.1 GCA_016787465.1 Saprospiraceae bacterium
ACGTATGGCGATACGCTGGGATTGACCGATGCGTTGGAATTGCATTTGTTGGGAATCACGGCCAAAGGAGAACAGGCCGATGTCATTTATGTCGATGTGAAGGAATACGACAATGCCTATTCGATCAAAGGGCATTACAAAGTAAAAGGAGAAATCGTAACGGTAAACGGTCGATTATTTATCGGTAAAAAACCGACAGGCAAAAAATTCAAGGTAATTGGGAAAAAAGCCGATGTGCCCGAGCTTGCAGGAAGGATTTTGGAAAAAGCCCTGGAAGGACTGGAATGAATTATGATCATCGCAGAGTGGTTATGAATACGACCTGTCATACTTTGCGCTGTAAACCAATGCTTTAGCCGCAGGCTTTTTTCAAAGCCAAACAGCGCGAAGTATAATTCTGCCGATTAGATCTATTGTTTTGGGCTGCCGGTATGTGTCCAGGCTGTCAAGTACAAGGCGCTTCCACGGGTATCACGCGCCTTCAGGCCGTCAAGTACAAGGCGCTTTAGCGCTAGTTAAGCAATTTGAGAGGAATGATATACATTGAGCAATCGGCGCTAAAGCGCCTCTAACCGACGGCCTGAAGGCCATGCTACCAAAAAAAATTCCTCCTCCGCATTGCTGCGGAAGAGGACATCCCAAAAACCGATTACATATTTTATCTGTTGTTTGTGGCAAACAACTTTAGAACCCTCGAAAGGGCAGTAGATGCAGCAGTAAATAGGTGGAAACAAGCGGGAAATCGCTGTCTCTGTGGTGAGATATGTTCAAGCGGATTAAAAAAATACACATTCAGATTGAATGTGCTAAAACCAGCAGCAAATTTAATGCCTGAAATTTAGTTGCATGTGCATTTGTATGGGATTGTCACAAAAATGACGCTTCTGAAATGCATGCGAACCGAACGAGTGTTAAATCTGTTTTCATTTCACCCCGAAATAGCCAACCCGAACCCGTAACTTTGCGCCATATATACCAAACGTCGGCAAGTCCGGAACATAACCTGTCATACAGAGCGCTGCTTTTCAATAATTTAGGCCGAAGGCCATGCACAAAACCTGGCAGCGCGAAGTATAAAGCAACGCACAAAAAAATCATGTCAAAAACCTCCGTCACGCCTTACGGCTCCTCTGCAGGAAAAAAAGTGGAAGTTGAACAAATGTTCGACCGCATCGCTCCTAAATACGACCTGCTGAACCGGGTACTTTCATTGGGTATCGATGTGCGTTGGCGGAAAAAAGCCATTGGCTATTTAAAAGAAAAACCGCAGCAGATACTCGATGTGGCAACCGGAACAGCCGATGTAGCCATTCTTTCTGCCCGCATGCTGAAACCTCAAGAGATTATTGGCATTGATATTGCCAATCAGATGCTGGAACTGGGCCGCGAAAAAATCGAAAAAAACGGACTGTCCGAGGTCATTTCCCTGGAAACCGGCGATTCCGAACAGCTGCGATTCGACGACAACCGCTTTGATGCCGTGACGGTCGCTTTCGGTGTCAGAAACTTTGAAAACCTGGAAAAAGGATTGGAAGAAATGCTGCGCGTTTTACGCCCCGGCGGCCGCGTAGTGATTCTGGAATTCTCAAAACCCAATGTTTTTCCATTTAAACAACTATACAACGCCTATTTCAAATACGTTTTACCCCTGATCTGACGTTTAACCAGTCGCGACATGCGTGCCTACACCTATTTGTTTGAAAGTGTGCAGGCATTTCCAGAAGGCGATGATTTTTTACAAGTATTAACCAAAACCGGATACCAACATCCCATATGCGAACGACTCACGTTAGGAA
>JAEUUR010000345.1 GCA_016787465.1 Saprospiraceae bacterium
TCGATGTTGCCCGGGCCGCGCAGCTTCAGGTCGACTTCCGCAATCTCGAACCCATCGTTGGTGCGCACCATGGTTTGGATCCGTTCGCGGCTTTCCGTGCTCAATTTGAAACTGCTCAGCAGGATGCAGTAGCTCTGTTCAGCGCCACGCCCCACGCGCCCGCGGAGCTGGTGCAGTTGCGAGAGCCCGAAACGCTCCGCGTTTTCGATGATCATGATCGAGGCATTCGGCACATTCACGCCTACTTCGATCACCGTGGTAGCGACCATGATCTGGGTTTCTCCGCGCACAAAGCGCTGCATTTCAAAATCCTTGTCGGCCGCTTTCATCTTGCCGTGCACGATCGATATCTGGTATTGCGGTATGGGAAAATCGCGGCTCAACGCTTCGAAGCCGGCCATGAGGTTCTGCAAATCGAGCTTTTCCGTTTCTTCGATCATCGGATACACCACGTACACCTGCCTGCCTTTGGCAATTTCATCACGCATGAAGCCTTGTACCTGCAAGCGGTGATGCTCGGTTTTATGCTGGGTTTGAATGGGTTTACGACCCGGCGGCAGCTCATCGATCACAGAAACATCCAGATCGCCGTACAAAGTCATGGCGAGGGTGCGCGGAATCGGGGTGGCGGTGGTGACCAGCACGTGCGGCGCTCCAGCCGGATTTTTTTGCCAGAGGCGGGCTCGTTGTTCCACGCCGAAGCGGTGCTGTTCATCGATGATCACGATGCCCAGGTTCTGAAACTGCACCCAGGGTTCGATGAGAGCGTGGGTGCCGATGACGATGTGCAGTTTACCGTCGGCGAGGTCGTTCAAAATGGCCTCCCGTTTTTTGCCTTTGACGGTGCCCGACAAATACCCCACCTGAATACCCAGGTCGCCCACCAGGGCGCTTATATTTTCAAAATGTTGTTGAGCCAATATTTCCGTGGGAGCCATCATGCACCCCTGGAACCCGTTGTCGAGGGCCATGAGCATGACCATGAGCGCCACCACAGTTTTCCCGGAACCGACGTCGCCCTGCACCAGGCGGTTCATTTGTTTGCCGCTTGCCAGGTCGGTTCGGATTTCTTTGATCACCCGTTTTTGGGCGCCGGTGAGTTCGAAGGGCAGTTTATGTTGGTAAAATCCGTTGAAAAAATCGCCGATGCGTTCAAAAACAAAACCCTTGACGGTGTCTTTCCGGCGGGTGCGGATTTGGAGCAGCCGCAATTGCAGGAAAAACAGTTCTTCAAATTTCAGTCGGCGGGTGGCGGCATCGAGTTCGGTTTGGGTTTCCGGAAAATGGATCTTTTGCAATGCCGTAAGTCGCCTGGGCAGCCTGAATTTTTCAAGCAGGCTATCGGGCATGGTTTCCGGAAGCTCCGATGGCTGGATATGATCGATCAGGTAGCGCATGAGTTTGCGCAGTCCTTTGGCATCCAGGCCTTTGCGTGCGAGTTTTTCGGTGCTGGGGTAAACGGGCTCCAGCGTTTTGGGTTTGTTTTCGGCTGTTTCGGGGGTCACCTCCTCCATTTCGGGGTGGGTGATATTCAAACGGCCGTTAAATTCATTGACCCTGCCGTACACGATGTATTCCTTGCCGACTTGAAGCGATTTTTCGAGCCATTGCAGCCCTTGGAACCAGACCAGTTCCATGAGGCCGGTTTCGTCGCGCAAGCTGCCTACCAACCGGCGTGCGCGGCCATCGCCCGCCGTTTCCAGGCGGCGCAGAATACCCCTTAATTGTACCGTTTCACCGTCGTGGTGTACATCCCTGATGCGGTGAAATTTGGTGCGGTCAACGTATCGAAAAGGGAAATGGAAAAGCAAGTCGCGGCAGGTGAAAATGCCCAATTCCAGCTTCAGCGCATCAGCGCGTTGCGGCCCGACGCCTTTTAAAAATTCTATGTTAGAATCGAGGATTGGCAAATTGGAATGTGTTGGATTGCACAAGCAAAAGTAAATAAGTTGTTTTAAAAACAGTCGTTTTTGTTTCTTTTTGAATTAAAATTCGATGTTGCCTGTTTAAAAATCCAGTTCCAAGGTTCTTTCATCAGGATTTTTCAAGGTTTCTTTTCTATATTATTTGTAAATTCAGCTCATTCATTTACCTTTGCCGCCCGTTTTGAAAAACAGCCGTCAAAATGAACGCATTTGTTGCCTATTCGATCCCAATCAAAGGGTTAAAAGTAGGGTTTCACAAGTTCAACTTTAATATCGACAGTGCGTTCTTTGCTCTATTCGAAGGTTCGCCCATTGAAATTGGTGATTTGAACTTTTCAGTGGAGCTCGACAGGCGGTCGGACATGCTGCTTTTCGATTTTGAAATGACAGGATATACGAGAACGGAATGCGACCGCTGTACAGCCATGATTAATCTGCCGTTGGAAGACACCAGGCAATTGATTGTCAAGTTCGGCGACTCGGAAGGAGAAACGGAAGACGAGGTGGTGTTTATTCACCCTGAATCTTCTGAATTCAACGTGGCCAAATATTTGTACGAATTTGCCGTATTGGCTTTGCCGATCACCAATGTGTACGAATGCCAGGAAGAAGCGAATCCGCCCTGCAATTTTGAAGTGCTTCGGCACTTGAGTCAGGACGAATCCGATTCAAATTCATCCTCGGTTTGGGACGCGCTGAAAAACTTGAAAGACAAATAATTGATTAATAAGCGGTTGTTTAGGCAACCACAACGAACATAGGTCATGCCAAATCCTAAATGGCGGCACTCCAAGCGCCGTAAACGCGCCCGCCGCACACACGACAAAGCTGAAATGCCAACAATCGGCACCTGCAAAACAACCGGTGAGGCACATCGCCTGCACCACGCTTACAAAGTAGACGGCGCGCTTTACTATCGCGGCCATATGCTTGTGCCGGCGAAAGACGGCGCAGAAGCGGCAGAGTAGAATATAGGCCGGCTCAATTCATATTGAGCATGCTTGTTTCTTTACCAATTGGAAGCTCCAGTCCTGTTTGCAGGATACTTTGGGGCTTTTTCTGTTTTATGCCGGTTACTTTTGCACCATTTTCTGATTCGTTCCGCTTTTTTAAACCAACGTTCAAAAATGAAACAAATCGTCAACACTCCTAACGCCCCGCTGCCCATCGGCCCTTACAACCAGGCAACTGCCATCAATGGCTTGCTGTTTGTTTCCGGTCAGATTGCCATCAACCCCGCCGACGGATCATTGGTACTCGACAACATCGAAGCGGAAACCCACCAGGTGCTGCAAAATGTGAAAGCGATCGTAGAAGCCGCCGGCAGCAGCCTCGAAAAAGTGTTGAAAGCTACTGTTTTTGTGAAAGACATGAACATGTTCGGCCGAATTAACACCATTTACGGGGAGTACTTCAAGCCGGAATGGGCGCCAGCCCGCGAACTTGTACAGGTGTCAGAATTACCAAAATTTGTCAACATAGAAATTTCCGTTATCGCTTCCATATCATGAAAAACGTACTTTCCTGCATCCAGCCTACCGGCGACCTCCACCTTGGCAACTACTTTGGCGCCGTTCAGAACTGGGTAAATCTGCAAGACCAGTATCATTGCACCTATGGTGTAGTGGATTACCACTCCATGACCATGCCTTACCAGGCCTCGCAACTGCTGGAAAACACCTGGAAAATGGTGTTTTACCTGTTGGCTTGCGGCGTGAAAAAGGAAAACATGTTTATACAGAGTTTGGTGCCCGAACATGCGGAACTTACCTGGATTCTCGGCTGCACCACCAGCTACGGAGAGCTGACCAGGATGACTCAATTCAAAGACAAGACGGATCAACTACGCCAGACCGACAAGGAAGCTTTCGTCAGTCTGGGAATTTTTGCATATCCGGTATTG
>JAEUUR010000535.1 GCA_016787465.1 Saprospiraceae bacterium
AGCAAAGTTCAAAATCATTACCTTCAATACTCACGGCTTCCAGTCCCGGAAACCCTTTGGCGTATTGAGCCGCATTGGCAACGCGCGTTTCAGCTGCATTGGCAGAAATATCCCAACCATTATCCTGTACGAGGTAAAGAATGGGCAGCTGTTTAAGCACCGCCATTTGGAACGCCTCGGCAATTTCACCTTCGGTGACGGAGGCATCGCCCAGGCTGCAAACAACCAGGCCCTTGGTGTCGGCCAGATTAAGATTTTCAGCAAGTCTCAAGCCTAAAGCAGCGCCTGTAGCTGGAATGGCTTGCATGCCGGTAGCGCTGCTTTGATGTGGAATTTTTGGAAAATTTTCTTCACGAAGCGAAGGATGGCAATAGTAGGATCGGCCACCCGAAAACGGATCGTCGCGTTTGGCCATCAACTGCAACATGAGTTGAAACGGGCGGAGGCCCATCCCTAACAACATGGAATCGTCCCGGTAATATGGGTAAGCAAAATCCTGGGGCAATAGTTGCATGCCTACCGCCAATTGAATGGCTTCGTGACCGCGCGAAGTGGCATGAACGTATTTGGAAACAAACTTGAAATTCGCTTCATAAATTTCAGTCATGCTCTTGGCGGTTGCCATGAGCAGAAATGCTTTTTCGAAAATTTCAAGATTTGCAACAGGCTGATTTTCAGTCTTGTTGTTGCTTTTTTTGCTTAATGTGACAGTCGGCACAGCGTACAAATTTTGGAATAACTGGTAAGGCGCGCAAAGCTACGGAGGAATTGTGGGAACTCTTGCTCAGAAATTGGATACATTTGCCCTCGTTGATGGTTTCCGAAAATAATCGGAATGAAAAGGGAACCCGGTGCAATTCCGGGGCAGTCCCCGCTGCTGTAAGTTTCATTTTGAAAAGCAACCACTACCAGCCACTGGGAAACCGGGAAGGCGTGGTTGCCGAAACGAGCCAGAAGACCTGCCTTCAACGCTTGTTCACCGGGCTTCGGGTTGAAGGCTCCGGAACAACGTACCTGGCACTCGCCGGGTATGTTGCCCGCTTTACCCGTTTGCCTTTCATTTCACATTTCACAATTTTAAAATGAAAGTCAAACTATTATTGTTTTCCGCATTTATTACCCTGCTGTCTTGCGAAAAACCTTGCGAAGATTGCAACTCGCCGAAAGGCGACTATTCAAACGGCGTTTTCGTGGTGAACGAAGGCCCCTGGGGCGGTTCAGGCACGATCACCTGGTATAACCCTGACACCGGCGAATTCCGTGATTCCATTTACGAAAAAGCCAACAACGGCGCTTCTCTGGGTCTTTTTGTTCAATCATTGACCTTCCACAATGGCAAAGGTTACATCGTTGTGAACGGCGCCAATCGTATTGTGGTGGTTGATGGCGATACCTTCGAATACCTGGATACCATCGGCGGGTTATCTAAACCCAGGTATTTTCAGGCTGTGGATAATCGCCTCGCCTTTGTAAGCCAATGGGGCGCAGATGGATTAACCGGCTCGGTGGCAGCGATCGATCTGGATTTTAACGAGATTATTAAAACATATCCAATTGGGCATGGGCCGGAAAAAATGCTCTATTTTCAACCAAACAATACGCTGTTTGTTGCAAATTCCGGCGGCTTTGGAGTGGATAGTACGATTGTTTCCATTCAGGGAGATTCTGACAGCATCATTGTCCCTCACGTCATTCCCGGTCAGAAAAACCCGGCATGTATGAGCAAAAATATGATTACCGGTGGATTTACACCCTGGAACGTATTGTGTAAGGGCGACTGGAATGATCCCAATCCTGCTGGTTGGATTGGAAGGCCATTCGAACATCCCGTCTTGGGTGAATCAATTTCTGGTGGCTGCGACGATTTGGCAACCAGTCTCAATGGTGTAGACTATTTCACAACAGGTACGGAGATTCGCAGGGTGCTTGCCGACGGAAGAACAGAAAAAGTACTCACCACGCCAGCCTACGGGTTTAATATACATCCTGTCACCGGTCAGTTTTATTGTGCCGATGCGAAAGATTTCAATTCGAAGGGTACTGTGACAATCATGCGGCCTGATGGCAGTGTAGACGGCGTATTTAAAGTGGGCATCTCACCGGGGGAAATTGTGTTTAAGTAGGTGTTTTAGTGTTTTAGTGTTTTAGTGTTTTTGTGTTTTTGTGTTTTTGTGTTTTTGTGTTTTAGTGTTTTTGTGTTTTTGTGTTTTAGTGTTTTAGTGTTTTTTTGTTTTAGTGTTTTAGTGTTTTTGTGTTTTTGTGTTTTTGTTGGGGATTATACGATTTCACGAATCACATTGCCACTTACATCGGTGAGCCTGAATGATCTTCCCTGGAATGGGAACGTAAATTGCTCGTGGTCGAAACCAAGCTGGTGGAGAATCGTAGCCTGGATATCAAATGCATTTACTTTTCCGGAAATGGCATTGAAGCCGATTTCATCGGTTTCTCCATGGGATACGCCGCCCTGGATGCCGCCGCCGGCCATCCAGATGGTAAAGGCTTCGGTATGATGGTCGCGGCCTTTGAATGGCATTTTAAGCCCGTTTCTGTTTTCCATCATGGGGGTTCGGCCGAATTCACCGCCCCAAACCACCAGGGTTTCATCCAGTAAGCCGCGTTGTTTTAGATCAAGCAGCAAGGCGGTAATCGCCCGGTCGGTATCTCGGCATTTATTGACCATGCCGATATCAATGGCCAGGTCGGCGCCCGTGCCGTGGGCATCCCAGCCCCAATCGAACAGTTGCACGAATCGAACGCCTTTTTCCACCAGCTTGCGCGCCAGCAAGGCATTGTTGGCAAAACATGCCTTGCCAGGCTGCGTGCCGTATAATTCGTGGATGTAAGCCGGCTCGTTGTCAATATTCATCACCTCGGGCGCGGTGATTTGCATCCGGTAGGCCATTTCATATTGTGCAATCCGGGTGATGGTTTCGGGGTCTTTAAAGGTATCGTAGGTCAGTTTGTTGGCTTCGTTTATGGCCTCGATGCTTGCTCGGCGAATATCACGGGTCATGCCATCGGGATCATTCAAAAACAATACGGGATCGCCCTCCCCGCGGCACTGAACGCCCTGATAAACGGAAGGCAGAAAGCCCGATCCCCACACACTTTTGCCGGCATCCGGATTGTTTCCTCCGGAAGTGAGTACCACAAAACCCGGCAGGTTGGCATTTTCCGAACCCAGTCCGTAGGTCACCCAGGCGCCGATGCTGGGGCGACCCAGGCGCGCGCTACCCGTGTGCATGAGCAATTGCGCAGGCGCGTGGTTGAATTGGTCGGTTTGTACAGCCTTGAGAAAAGCAATGTCATCCACGACGGTAGATAAATGCGGCAGGTAATTGCTCACCCAGGCGCCTGATTCACCGTGTTGTTTAAATTCAGCTTGCGGGCCCAACATTTTCGGAATGCCGCGGATAAACGCGAATTTTTTCCCTTCCAACAAGGACGGCGGACAATCCTGGCCATCCAGTTTCGCTAATTCCGGTTTAAAGTCGAACAATTCCAGTTGCGATGGCGCGCCGGCCATGTGCAGGTAGATAACGGATTTGGCTTTTCCCGGAAACATCGGCGGGCGCGGGGCCATAGGGTTGCTTGCGTCGATGAAAGGTAACGACACAGCATGGGAAGCTGAGTTGCCACAAGCGCCCAATAAGTTTCCCAACGCCAGGGCGCCTAACCCGAAACCGCATTGTTTCAGAAAATGGCGACGGGTTTCGAGTTGGAGTTGGGTGGCCATCGCTTCGGTGGCAATAGTCGATTTTGACATCGGTGGTGGTTTGATTGGGTAAATATACTACGTATAACAAAAGAGCCACTGAGAAAAACACCTACTTTTGAGACTGAAATTATCATGTCCGAAACCAACTCAAGCGTACCACACCACACTTATCAAAAGCAGTTTGCCATGTCTGAACAAATCCGCCAATTGGAACCCCGCATGCCCTGGGGCTTTTTTGCCGACCTGAACGCTATTCCGCGCCCCTCCAAAAAAGAGCAACGTATCGCTCAATGGGTGCGCGAATTTGGAAAAAAACACCAATTGGAAGTTATTGCCGACGATTTTGGAAATATCATCCTGAAAAAACCGGCATCTCCCGGGCGCGAAAAAAGCCCGGTAACCATTCTGCAAGGACACCTGGATATGGTGCACTCCAAAAATGCCGATGTGACCTTTGACTTTGAAAACCAGGGCATCGATATGTACGCCGATGGCGATTGGGTGCGCGCCCGCGGCACTACCCTGGGCGCTGATAACGGCCTGGGCGTGGCAGCCATTCTGGCCGTGCTCGCTTCCAAAGACATCAGCCACCCACCGCTGGAGGCCTTATTCACATTGGATGAAGAGCAAGGACTGAGCGGCGCTAAAATGCTCGGTCGCGGCCTGCTCAAAGGAAAGGTGCTGCTTAACCTCGATACCGAGGAAGATCATGTGCTCACGATAGGTTGCGCCGGCGGTATCGATACCTTGGTAGAATGGAATTACAAAGAACTGCCGGCCTCCGAAAAGTTTCAGCCGTTTGAAATTAAAGTCAGCAGCTTGCAAGGCGGGCACAGTGGCATGGACATCCATCGCGGGCGGGCAAACGCCAACAAACTGCTCGTGCGCGTCCTTATGGCTTGCTCGCCGGCCGGATTGCAAATTGCCAGCTTCGACGGCGGGAACCTCCGCAATGAAATTCCACGCGAAGCGGTTGCTACCGTCATGGTGCGCAATGAAAAACGGTTCCAAAAGCTGTTGAAAGCCGTCACCAAGGAGCTCACCACGGAGTATAAAACCGCCGAACCAGGCTTACAAATTGTGGCAAAGGAAACAAAAGCGCCCGCGCAGGTCATGCGCCGCAGCGACCAGCAGAAATTCCTGAACGCAATCCGCAGCGTACACAACGGAGTGTACCG
>JAEUUR010000378.1 GCA_016787465.1 Saprospiraceae bacterium
AAATACCAAATAGGTGCGGCAAATTCACTGGCAAATTATTCGTTTTATTTCGGCGCAACGAACGACAACCTCGAAGAGGTTTTAAAAACAAATCCCCAAACGGTGTGCGGCATCAAAGTTTTTATGGGAAGCAGCACCGGAAATATGTTGGTCGATAAAGCGGCGGTGTTGGAAGGCATCTTTTCAAAATCTCCGATGCTGATCGCTACCCATTGTGAAGACGAAGCTACCGTGCGCGCCAACATTGAATTGTTCAAAGAACGATTCGGCGATCAATTAACCGCAGCGCACCACCCTTTGATCCGCGATGAAAATGCCTGCTATTTATCTTCGTCCATGGCGATAAACCTTGCCAAAAAACATGGCGCAAGATTGCATATCCTCCATATTACTACCCAAAAAGAACTTGATCTGTTTGATAACCATACCCCGTTGAAAGACAAACGAATTACCTCCGAAGTGTGTGTACATCACTTGTACTATTGCTCCGATGATTACGCGCGTTTGGGAAATCAAATCAAATGTAATCCGGCCATAAAGAGCGCTGAAAACAGGGACGCCTTGCTGCCTGCGTTGCTGGATGATCGGCTGGATGTCATTGCCACTGACCATGCTCCGCATACTTGGGAGGAAAAATCGCTGCCTTATCTCCAGGCGCCATCCGGATTGCCTTTGATTCAGCACCCATTAAACCTCATGTTGGAATTTTATCATCAGGGCCGCATTTCCCTTGAAAAAATCGTGGAAAAAATGTGCCACGCGCCTGCCATCGCTTTTCAGGTGGCAGAAAGAGGATTTCTCGATGAGGGTATGCGGGCCGATTTGGCAATTGTCGATGTGAACCAAAGTTGGACGGTTTCCAAAGAAAACCTGCTCTATAAATGTGCATGGTCGCCATTGGAAGGACACACCTTTAAGGGTAAGGTGCTGAGTACCATCGTAAGCGGGCACCTGGCCTGGCATGAAGGGAAGTTCAATCATTCAAAGATGGGTGAACGATTGTCGTTCCTTCGATGAAATACGCTATTCCAGATCTGCAAAAAACTTGCGCACTTCCGTCGCATCTTTTGGCTTGATACGGCCTGAAAGGATCAGCCGCAATTCACGGCGCCGCGCCGCGCCTTCATAAAGTTGCTGCTCCTCACTGGAAAGTGGCGTCAAAGGTGGAACGGGAATCGGATTTTGTTTTTTATCGTCCATAGCCACAAAAGAAAAATAGGCATGGTTGCAACGCCGGGCATTTTGCCCTTTCATGTCGTTGGCAAAAACTTCCACATAAATTTCCACCGAAGTATTAAAAGCGCGGGTTACCCGTGCTTCCAAGGTGATGACATCACCCAGTCGAATCGGGTTTTGAAAGGAAATATGATCGACTGCTGCAGTAACTACATGCGCTTCACAGTGTTTTCCGGCACAAATCGCGCAAACAATATCCATCCAGCGCATCAAATAACCGCCCATGAGATTGCCCATGGGATTGGTGTCGTTGGGCATGATCAATTCGGTCATGACCGTCCGACTTTCAGATACCTTTTTAGGGGCTAATGAGCTAGGCTCCATGTTAAATTTGTTGAGTAGCTTTTTGTCGGTTCAGCATCCAGTAATAAGTGCCGAACAACACAGAGCTGAAAAAAAGATCACCTAAAACGGTATTGCTCAAAAAAGGTAAGCCGGCAACCAAACATGCTGATAAACCTGCGCCGGTGTGTGGATACATGGTTCCCTCATACCAAACGCTGAAATTTGTTACAAAAAAGAAGATCAATGAGGAGCCAATGCTCACCGGGATCAAACGGCCAGGTGTGATTTGTTGGCGGAGTGTTACCCAGCCAAGCAGCATCACCAGTCCAAAAGCCGCATAAATCCACCAGGAGGTGATCAGGGTGAATCCGGTATAAAATTCACGGTAAAGCACGTTGTTCAAAAACAAGTCGCTCAGAAACAATCCGGCAAAAGGAAGTGCCAGTGCCATCCATTTACGGTCGAAGCACGCGGCTCCAAACAGTCCCATGGTAGCAATAGGGGAAAAATTGTGTGGTGGATAAGGAAGTAAATTGAGGGCGAGCCGCGTAATAACAGCCAAAATCACAAGCGAAACAGCTAAACGAATTTTCATCTCCAATGGTATTGATTCAGTTTCAGGGCAAAGATAGGGCGATCATTGCTCCACTTGTGACGTTTTTCCAAAAAACAGTTTTTGCCTTCTATTGTTGACGTACTATTGCGGTACTAATTTTTGTTCAAATTCATTTATCATGCGAATTTCGATCCTGTTTTTCTTTCTGTTTATTTTGTCAAATTTTAAGGCCGGCGCCCAGCCGGATCGCTGGCAGCAAAAAGTGGATTATCAAATGTACATCGACGTTGATGCCGCTAAACATCAGTACAAAGGCAACATGAAGTTGGAATATACCAACAACAGCCCAGATGTGTTGCCCAAGGCATTTTTCCATTTGTATTTCAATGCTTTTCAGCCAGGCAGCATGATGGATATCCGGAACCAAACGCTCGAAGATTCCGATCCAAGGGTAGGCAAACGCATTTCAAAACTAAACCCGGAGGAATATGGCTGGATCAAGGTTAAATCCTTGAAAATGAATGGTAAACAGCTGAGGTTTGTTGAAAATGAAACTATCCTGGAAGTGACCCTGAATGAGCCGATTCTCCCGGGCGCCATCGTAGAGTTCGACATGGA
Source organism: Saprospiraceae bacterium (assembly GCA_016787465.1). Lineage (GTDB taxonomy): Bacteria > Bacteroidota > Bacteroidia > Chitinophagales > Saprospiraceae > M3007. Next base: position 2,696 of record JAEUUR010000378.1, read on the forward strand.
ATGGGATGCGCAGGTGCCACTCCAAATACGGCGCAACGGCCGCGATAACCGAGAAGGCATTGAGTTTTCCATGGCGCAATGGTATCCGAAATTGTGCGAATACGACTACCAGGGCTGGCATGCCAACCCGTATGTCGGTCGTGAATTTTACGGCGTTTGGGGCGATTATGACGTGAAAATCGCCATCGACAAAAGTTACGTGGTCGCTGCCGGCGGATACATCCAAAACCCGCAGGAAGTCGGACACGGCTATGAGTCTTCCGGAACTACACCTTCACGCCTGGCAGGCGACAAGCTGGTTTGGCATTTCAAAACACCCAACGTGCATGACTTTGCCTGGGCAGCCGATCCGGATTATACGCATACTACGTTGCGTGCCGACGATGGGTCACTTATGCGTTTCTTTTGGCAAAAAGGCAAAGGATACGACGATCAATGGGAAAAATTACCGGCCATCATGAACCGCGCGCGCAGCATCATGAATGAGCGTTTCGGAAAATACCCGTACGCCGAATATGCCTTCATTCAGGCAGGCGACGGCGGTATGGAATATCCGCTGGCCACCCTGATCACCGGCAACCGCCCGTTGAATTCCCTCGTCGGCGTAGCCGTACACGAACAATTGCATTCCTGGTATCAAATGTTGTTGGGCACCAATGAAAGCCTGTACGCCTGGATGGACGAAGGGTTTACTTCCTATGCGGAAACCATTGTGGAAGATGAACTGGCAAGGGCAGGGTTGTTGCCGGGCAAGCAACCGGAACCTAATCCATTTGAAGGCACTTACGATACTTACGTACGCCTTGCCACCAGCGGAAAGGAAGAGCCGCTTTCCACCCATGCCGACCATTTTAATACCAATTTCGCTTACGGGATTGCTGCATATGTGAAAGGCGCTGTGTTTATGCACCAGTTGGAATATGTGATAGGCAAAGATGCCTTGCAACACGGTTTGCACACCTATTATAAAACCTGGCGTTTCAAACACCCCAATGTGAACGATCTTATCCGTGTGTTTGAAAAAGAAAGCGGCCTTGAACTGGATTGGTACAAGGAGGATTGGGTGAACACCCTGAATACCATCGACTATGCCGTTAAATCGGTAGATGAAGGCGACGGTAAAAAAACACGGGTGACGATCCAACGCATTGGTAGAATGGCCATGCCGCTCGATGTAGTGGTGACGTACAACAATGGCGACAAAGAAGTTTTTTATGCGCCGCTGGAAAGTATGCGTGGTGAAAAGCCGGCTGAAGACAAAACAACGGTCACACTCTTGCCTGATCACCGCTGGGTTGATCCTGAAATGACCTTTGAAATTCCTTCGAAAATGAAAAAAATTGCAAAAATCGAGATAGACCCGACCGGCAGAATGGCTGATATTGACCGCGAAAACAACGTTTGGGAATCAAAATGAACAAAGTTCGGATTGATAAGTGGCTGTGGAGCGTGCGTATCTTCAAAAGCCGAACCATCGCAACCGATGCCTGCAAAGGAGGAAAAATTAAAGTAGCCGATGTGTCGGTGAAACCATCTTTCCAGGTATCGGAAGGCGATGTGATTGTGGTGAAAAAGGATGGCTTTAATTTTCAGTTCAAGGTGTTGGTCTTAATCGAAAAAAGGGTAGGGGCCCCTATTGCCGTCACTTGTTACGAAGACATGACCACCACTGAAGAACGCAATAAATACACCGCCTGGTTTCAAAATGCAACGCCTGCCTCAGAAAAACGGGAGAAAGGAACAGGCCGACCCACCAAAAAAGAACGCCGGGAGCTGGATACGTTTAAGGATGTGTACGACTGGGAATAAACTTCGGTTTATATGAAGCCGAATATTGTTACATGCGTAAAGGATTCATTAAATGATTACTGGATTGCATGATTAATAGATTGTTGATGTGGATTTTAGATTTGTGATCATGACGAAATCAGTTCTGATTTTTGTTTGAGATCTTATCCCATATTGAATGGCACGGCGCTTTGTCGCTTTTACTAATAAAGTCTATAAATTGACTTTCACAGGGTCGAACAAATCGTCCATCCAAAATCCACATAAACAATCTATTAATCATGTAATCTATTAATCTTCAATCCATTAGTCAGTAGGCGGTTTACATAAACCCAAACATCTTTGCGTACTTAAGCATCTCTCCGGGGTTGCTGATTTTTAGTTTTCCCGTCATCACGGCCACCATCGGGTTCAGGTCTTTGGCTACCAGTTTTGAAATGGTTTCAGAGCTGGTAGTCACCTTACACACCGCATCGCCTTCCAGGCCCTCCGAAACTTCCAGTTTCCCATCGTCGAGTTTGATGGTGAATTTACCGGTGTCGGTGATGTCGAAATGAAACAACGTGCTCATGCCTTCAATGGCTTCCGGGCGCACTTTTTCCGGAAGGGAAAAAAGAAATTCTTTAATGTCCATATGTAAGTTCCGATTTATGTCCTAGAAACAGCAAAACACCAGTTGGATCAAATAGTTGAACGTAGCGGCTCAAACTTCTTTTAAATCCATTTTTTATGCCTGAACCATCCAAGCATTCCCACCATAACAGCAAACATAACCCCCAACAAGATAAAATATCCCGATTGGGTATGCAACTCTGGCATGTTGTCGAAATTCATGCCATAGATGCCTGCAATAAACGACAACGGGATAAATATCGTGCTGATGATGGTTAAAAACCGCATAACATGGTTTAATTTATTGGCAGCTTCTGCCTGATAAAAGGCCTCCATGTTGGCCAGCATATCGCGTTCGCTGTCGAGCGAATCCAGGATCTGGGCGACGTGATCCACCAGGTCGCGGAAGTAAAGCCGGTTGCTTTGATCAATGATGTCGCTATCCGAACGGTAGTATCGGGTAACGGCTTCCCTGAGGGGCAGAATCCGGTGTTTTACCTCGCTCAGCAGTCGTTTGAGTTTAAAAATTTTGGCTTTGGCAAGTTGATGTACGCCGTTGGTATGCAATGATTCTTCGATACTCATCACCTCGTGTTCGAGGGTGTCCATGACGCCGTAGTAGCCATCAACGATAGTGTCGAGCATGGCGTACATGAGGTAGTCGGCACTTTTTTTGCGTATTTTCCCAAGGCCTTCTTCCAGGCGTTTTCGGACCTGTTCAAAACTGTCGTCGGGGTCTTCCTGAAACGAGATGATAAAATTTTTACCAGCAAAAAAAGAAATCTGCTCGGATTCGAATTCCAGGTTGTCGGGATCGATTTTCAGGTGCGGCACGATAAAAAAAAGGCCGTTGTCGAACTCTTCCAGTTTGGCCCGCTGTTGAGTGTTGAGTACATCCTCCAGTGCCAGGGGATGGATGTGAAATATCTCTCCCGTTTTAGCGATCAGGTTGGTATCGCTGAGGTTTCGGATGTCGAGCCAAAGGGTTTTATCTGCCTGAATATCAACAAATTGATCGATTGATTCAAAGGTTGCATCATTGTATAAAACTGCATGGATAGTTGCCGGCGCCTCTTTGCGATGGCCGGTATAAACGAGCGACTCCGGGGGAAGGCCCCGTTTATGCGCCGTGCGTTTGGATCGACTTTTTCTGGACATGGCGCGAAGGTAGGGTAAGGAAATTGTTAGTTAACCGTTTATGGCATAATTATTGTAAGTGTTTATACCAAATTTAGGGTAGATTGAAGTTTTATCCAACACTTCAAAACCGAACGTTCTACCTTTGCCTCGCTTTCCTTTAATCCCCCAACTGTTCCCGCCTATATATATGTAGCCGACGTCCGGCTCGCTTTTGATTAGTTAGCAAAGACTTTGTGCTTTGTCTGAACGCGGATGTTTAATCCGGACTTTCAGATGGACTGTATTTTATGGATTCAACTATTTTGTTCTAACTCAATATTCCCTTCACCTGTTTCCTCCAGCCAAAACATCATTTTCCATGAATCGAACTTTATTCCTTCCTTTTTTAAGATTTGCAACACCGGCGGTTTTCACAATTTTGTTATCCATGTGTGTGGGAGCAAATTTGAAAGCCCAAACCCTGTTTGATTTTACCAACAACAGCGGTGGCGTACCGAATTACACCGACCCGAATTTAGGATTCGACAACTTGAAACGCGGGAGCGGCGTAGGAACTGCCAACCTAACTTGCACAGGCCTCTCCGACGGCTACGGCGCCACCGGATGGCCTACGACTAACACCTTCAATACGGCCACTTTTAACACGGCAGGTGAATATTTTGAGGTGAAAATATGGCCCCAATACGACGCGATGAACATGATCGATTACGGCTTGAACGTAACCGGGTTCACAGCGCGCCTGCGTAGAGAAAACTATAATGGAACGGTAAGCGACGGCCCGATCGGTGTGCGCTACGCCTTGCGCAACAGCGGCGGCGGTGGCTGGACGAGCGGCTTCAACCCCGGCAACCCGCAACAAAGCATTGTCTGTTCCTCCAGTGGTACACTTCGGCCCTGGACAGGTTTTCCAGCACAGTTGGTCGACCCTGGCGATACCTTGTACATCCGTATTTATGGCCTATCGAGTGGCGCAAACGAAACCGGCGATTTTGTGTTGAAAAATGTAGTGGTGCAAGGTTTTGCTTGTGCGGCGCCGCCGACGATCAGCCCAGAACCAGATTTCTTTGCTGTATGTGCAGGCGAAACCGAAGTTGGTTTTGAATATAGCGCAGCGACGGGAAATACATACACCATTAGTTATGAAGACGATCCGGATGCTTTGTTGGCTGGGTTCACCAGCCAAAGTGGCGATCTGGATGAAGAGGGCGGCACGATTACACTAAACATCCCCGAAGAAGCCCCTAGCGGCTATTATTACGGTACGATGATCGTTGAAAATGACTGTGGATTTACCACTGAATACCCTTTCACTGTGTATGTCAAACCGCTACCCGATGTATCGATTTCGGTGATGCCTTTGGAAATATGCGCAATGGAATCCGTTACGCTTACCTTTACAGATAATGCGGCCTCCGGTAACTTTTTCAGCATTTTGGCCGACCTGAACGATGAGCGCGGGCTGTTACCCGACGAAGTGAACTATACAGGTAT
>JAEUUR010000408.1 GCA_016787465.1 Saprospiraceae bacterium
CCGTTCGAACCGGTTGATACCTGCGAAGGCAACATCGTGCTGAACGGCGATTTCAGTCAGGGATTGGTGCCCGGAAACCTCGGTTTCGGCGGCGCCTGCGCCAACTGGGCCACCTGGACGAACAGCCCGCAAGTAATTGCCCACGACAACTGCAACGACCCCGGCGCCATGCAAATGTGGGGCAACCAGGTGGTTGGCGAAAGCATCTGGCAGGGTGTCACCTTCCAGGCCGGCGGCATCTATGAAGCCAGTTTCTGCGGCAAATGGTTCAGTACGCTCGGTAACGTGCAATTGAGGTTCAGGGCTTCCAACGGCTTCCCCGGAACGTATGCCAGCTGCGGCGCTAACTGCGATGAAATTTTCCTGTCGCCGGTGGTAACCACCTCTTGGGCAACTTATACTTCGGCGCCCTGGGTTGCTACCCAAAACTACAATACCCTTACCATCAGCGTCTGGAACAACTTCGCCATCAACGACGGCGCGTATGTTTCCTGGGCCCGCATCGACGATGTGTGTATCCGCAGGATCGGCACCACCGCCACCCATGAAAAAACAGGCAGCATTGATGCGCGTTTATATCCAAACCCAACCTCCGGTGAAATTCGTGTCGATTTTGGAACGCCGCTGGAAGAAGAAACAACCCTGTGTGTGTTTGATCTAACCGGCCGCATGTTGCAACAACAAATCGCCCAGCAAGGAACCACCGAACAAGCACTGCAACTCGATGCCTACCCCAACGCCGTTTACCTCGTGCGCGCACTGCGCAACGGCCGCGAAGCCTGGACGCAAAAACTCATCAAAGAATGAACTGAAATTTAAAATGTAAACGGGAAAATGTAAAATGTAAAGGGTTGGGCCACACGATATCTTTACATTTTACATTTTCAAATTTACATTTTGCCGTTTAAAAAACACCTAAACACCTAAACACAAAAACACCCTCTAAAAGTTACCTTTCTCAACTTTCGGAAATCAATCAACATCACACAAACCACTTTATTATGATGACCAATCAATCGCTTGAAGACAACCTTTTTAAAAATCTTGATGACGATAAACTCTACGTCACAGAATCCATTAGCGAACAATGGCGGCAAATCAGTAAATGGACGTATGGCATGGCCTTTATTGGCTTTTTGTTTTTATTGTTGCTAGCCTTCGCTCTGTTTGGATTTGTAACTTCTATAATGACCTTTCCGGTAGCCTTTTATTTGGGTTTTTTTGTCGTGGCCGTGTTCATTTTTGCCATTTCGAGAAACCTGTACCGCTTTTCCTGGCGTATAAAAAACGCCGCCAATTATTCCGACTGGACGGACCTTGAAAATGGATTCAACAATTTTTGGTGGGTTCATGTGCTGTACGGCTCTATAATGGTACTGATTTGCCTGATCTTTTTGGGAATGCTTGCATTTTTCACCTTGAAGTTATACCTGTAAACCCAAAACTCCAATTCATCTCAAATTCAACTTCAACCATGGAAAACAACCGCGTAGAATTAGCTTATGATACCGTCGAATTCGCCGACGAGACAAGGGACGCCATTTTAACCGAACCGGAAAAAACCGCTGAAGAAACCGTTGATTTTTACCTGACGGAGCCTGTGGTGCGAAAACTGGGTTATATTGTTACTTGGAGTAAGGTGATTATTGTTTGCACCTTTGTGTTCGTGTTGATCGAATTGGTTATTGGTTATACGGCTTTTGTCCAAACCTCGAACCCTGCATTTGACTCGAGTAAAAACATCGTGACCATCATACGATCTTTAGTGGTGAACGTCATCAATGTGTGGCTGATTGTATTGGGTTTCAGATTTATCAAACACATGAGCCTCGCTTTGAAATACACCAACAATGAAGCGCTGGATATCGCCTTCAAGGCTCAAAACCAATATTTTAAATGGGTGTTTTTTAGCATGCTGGCAAATGTTATTTCAATGTTTTTAAACGGATTTGTGTAATTTTATAGCTGAATATTGCCGTTTAAAACCAGGCCAACATGAAATTTCAGTTCTCTTTTTTCCTGCTTGTTTGTAGTTTCCAACTGTTCAGCCAATCCAGTGCAGAACCGGAACGGGTACTCGATTTTGCCGTTCGTGAAAACGGCAGTCAACTTTCGTTTTCACCCATCATGCCACCCCTGATTCAAAAACCGGGCGCCCCCAAAGCATACTGGAGTTATTTCTGGGAGTTCGGCGACGGCAGTTTCAGTCGGGAAGAAAACCCCAAACATACCTATGCCGCCGCCGGCGATTTTACGGTCAGCCTCGATGCAATCGCCCACTACGACGACGGTAAAAAGGTCAAAAAGAAAAAAAAGCCGGTTCGTGCGGGCGATTCTGCCATGGTGGATGCTGGCTCGCCGATGAACGATGTATTCGATCCAAAGGCAAAACAAATGCTGGCGTTGTATTCGTACAGCAAACCCCGGGCAGAGGAAGAAATCACCCTCGTAATCAGCTACCGGAACCTTGGCATTGTGAACACCGACGGTCGCCTGCACCTGTTTTTCAACGAAAAGAAATTCCCTAACGCACATTTCAGTTTTGTGGAAGCGCGTGTGCATCACGGAGAGGTAGTCGACAACAGCGTATCGGATGCAACGCCCAATCAAACATCGCCGATGTTTGATTGGGCAACCCTCGACCCTACCCACGGCGCCGGCGATGTATCCCTCGTGAATCCCGATCCTGGTAGCGCGACCATCATTCAGCAGATGTTGAACAACGCCCGCGGCGCGTACCGGGAAGAACACGCATGGCGTTTCAACAACCTCGAAGCCGGCGAAAAACGCAATGTGTTCGTCAGCCTGGCCGGCACGCCCAACATGCTCAGGGATACCAACGCGTTCATTCACCTGGAGGCTGTGTTTGCACCCTTCGACCCCGTCGTTGCTCCGGAACGTTTCGAATACCAGATCGAAATCGTCGGTTCCCACGACCCCAATGCCATTGCCGTTTCCGACAACCTGGTAAACTACCGAATTGTAGGCAGTAAAAAACTCGATTATAAAATACAATTCCAAAACAACGGAGAAGGCCCGGCGAGTAAAGTGGAAGTGAAAGTTGAAGTGCCCAAAGGCCTCAAAATGAACGCCATGCGGCCGGTCGACTGGTATCCGAAATGCCCTATCTGCCCTAAAACTCCTACCAACAGGGGATGTTTGGATACCCTGACCCTCGACGACGGCTTTTTGTTTACCTTCCGGAATATTTACCTGCCGGGGAGCCGGCAAGACGATGTTGATAACCGCGATTCCACCAAGGGATTCGTCAAGTACAACATCGAATCGAGCAGGAACATGCCTAAGTTGCCCTTCCGCAGCCGGGCGCGGATTGTGTTCGACAAAAACCCGCCTATTTACACCAATTATACCCGCACCCGGTTCAAAGTCGGGCTTTCACCCGGCCTGAAAGCAGGCTATGCCTTCCGGCCCGATTCCGCTGCCAATGGTTATGCATTCATTGGATTTAGCCTGTCGCCTTACAAATCGTGGCGCGTGTATCCGCAAGTAGAACTCCTGACCGGTTTGAAAGGCAGGGATTCGTTTGAATCCGACACCTCGTTCATCGAGGGTGTCGGAACAACGCCCGGAACTGAAATTGATACCTTTTCCTCGGTACGCTTACAACGCAAACACGAACGGGGGTTTATCTCTTTTGAAGTGCCTGTATTGATCCGAAAAAACTTCAACCGCTTTTTCGGCGCGGGTATCGGCGGTTCAGTACGTGTGGTGTTAGACAATGGCAAAGACGTAATAACCCGGTATCAAACCGACTATCAACGGATCTTGCAGGAGCCGCCAACACTCATCAAAACCTTGGAACCCGCTACCACTTCGGAGCCCTATAAAAAAACCAGTTTCGGTTACTCTTTGTTTGCCGATCTGACACTCGGCGCCGTCCGTGTCGGACCCAACCTCGGCGTCCGCGCCGGTTATATCTTGGGCCAGGGCCGCCAACAACCCTTCGTTCAGGTTTCAGCAGAATTGAAGTTGTAGTTCACAGTCATGCGAAGCTAGAGCTTCGCATGGACAATTCGATCCAATTCACAGTCATGCGAAGCTAGAGCTTCGCATGGACAATTCGATCCAGTTCACAGTCATGCGAAGCTAGAGCTTCGCATGGACAATTCGAATCGACTCAATTACCTACATTTGCCACACACCCATCCCCCGGCCCCCTTCGAATGGGATTGGGGGCCGGGGAGAACACACAATGATCCGGCTACTCACATGCAGTCTGCTAATGCTCCTCATGCGCCCCCTGACTCAGGCGCAAACGTCGGAATTGTATCAATACGATGCAAAAGTGGACCAATTTTTGGCCTCCGGGCAAGTCGACAGCCTACTGCACTACAACCGACTGAAGCTGGCGCTTTGCAAATCCTCCGGCAACCAAACCCTTTGGGCGTGGGTTTGTATGGAAACTGCCGATTTTTTGGAGGAGCAAGTGGGAGAGCCCGCCGCAGGTGAATTTCTTGAAACAATGTGGCCGCAACGCTGGCACGAGCCTCAAAATGCCAAAGATTGCGAACCATTTGCCTACATGCTGGCCGGTCAGGCCCGATTCCATATGCAGAAAGGGAAATTCGTGCAGGCAACCCAGGCGTATGAACAAGTGGCAAGCTGGTATGAAAAATATCTTTTCCCGGAATTTGAAGTGGAAGAAATGGTTTTCAAACCCCTTGGAAATTGTTACACACGCTTGGGAGAAAACGACAAAGCCATTGTCGTTTTTCAAAAAGGCCTGCAATTCTGCTCCAATCCCGAATCAATGGCGGGCTTTTACCTCAACCTGGGTAAAGCATACTGGAACAAAGATGCTTTTCAAGAAGCGGATCGATTCTACCATGAAGGATTGCTTTTAAACCGAATATCCGCTCAAAAACGCGGCCTTTTATTGGGTGCACTGGCCCAATCATGCCTGGATCAAAACCGCCTGCAAGAGGCATTACAAAATGTGACAACCTCACTTGCCCTGCTAAAAAACGAACCTGCCTACCATTCCAGGCTGACGGCAGGCGTGGTTTACACCCGATTAAAACGGTGGCACGATGCCGAAAAAGCACTCACACTCGCAAGTAAAGAGGCCACCAATTCTTTTGGAGCACATTCCCGCGAACTGGCAAAATGCCGGATTGCACAAGCCGAATTGCTGCTGGAACAAGGCCGTTGCGAATCTTCCCTGGAGGTTTCCAACCAGGCGCTCAATGCAGTGTTGCCCTGGTTTACAGCTAAAAACCCCTTCGAAAACCCGGAAGAAACGCGGTTTTATGAAGAAAACGCCATTTTTGAAGCGCTGGCTATAAAAGCCGCGGCAGCCGCTGCTTTCTATGACCAATCGGGCAACCTGGAAAGTTTACGAACCGCCTTGGAATGCCACCGACTCGCCTGGCGCGCAGAAACCAACCTCCGCCACGCCTATCAATACGGAAGTTCCAAACTCTTCCTGCAACACGCCGCACGCAAACGCGAAGAAGCAGCCATGGCGATCGCCCGGAAACTGTTTGAAAAAACAGCCGATCAATCAATACTCAATGCAGCTTTTCAAATCGCCGAACGCAGTAAAGCTGCCCTGCTCAGCGAAGCTATTCACGACAACCTGATCGAACAACGCCTGGCCAGCGCCGACACCCGACCCACACAACTGGGCGCTTTGAAACAAAACCTGGCGTACTTTGAAAAACTGCTGCTGCTCAACCCTGAAAGCGCCGAAAGGCCCACATGGCAACGCGAAGCGGATGAGTTATTATCTCAAATACGCCAACTGGAACAGTCCTTAAAATATTCCTTTCAAACCGGCCCTTTATTCGAAGTTATAACCATCCGGGATATACAAAACCTGCTTTCCAAGGATGAAACATTTGTTGAATACTTCGTAACTCCGGAAACGATGGAAGTGTTTGTCGTTCAAAAAAATCAAGAACCGGCCTGGCTATCTGTACCGCTCGACGACTCCCTGAAAGCGCTCGTTACCCGTTTTAATGGCTATTTTTTAGATCCGAACGACATGTTGAATACCCCGGCTGCATACCTGGCTGTCGCTTTTCAACTTGGGTTGCGTGTTTTACCCCCTGATGTTCGCGCCCATACAGATTTATTGATTGTGCCCGATGGTTTTGTTAATTTCATCCCATTCGATGCGCTGCTGACCGATGCCCCTGCCGCCGGCACTACCTTGCGCAATGCCTCCTACCTGATTCGGAAACATTGCGTTCGTTATGGTTGGTCGGGTAATGTGTTGGCGCAGCAGCAAAAACTCACCAGCCATTCCCGGCAAACAGCCTGTTTTGCACCGGGTTTTGAACACCGGGAGCGCGGACTTGCCCCATTGTTGTTCAACCCTCAAGAAAGCCCGGCTGATGCGCAACTGTTTTCAGGGCCGGCGGCCAATACTTCGAATTTTGTTCAATCGGCCGGACAACATCGCATCCTGCATTTATCAACCCATGCCTTTGCTTCCGTAGAAAACAAGCAGCCGCCACGCCTCGAATTGTTCGATCAGCCGCTTTACCTGCCCGATATTTATGCATTACGACTGCAAACCGATCTCGTTACGCTCAGCGCTTGCCAAACCGGTTTGGGCAGAAATGAATCCGGAGAAGGTGTGATGAGCCTTGCGCGCGCTTTCGCGCAGGCAGGCGCAGCGTGTGTGGTATCGAGCTTGTGGTCGGTAAACGACCGCAGTACCGGACAAATCCTGGCCGTTTTTTACCGGCAACTGGCGGGAGGCGTTCCAATTTCAAACGCATTAAGAAACGCCAAACTCCAATACCTGGAGGATGAGCAAACGCCCGATCTCATGCAAAGTCCGTATTACTGGGCAGGTTTGAGTATGGTGGGCGACAACCGCCGCTCGGGGAGTACGAACACCGGAATTTGGTGGTGGGTTCTGGCCGGTGTTGGGTGTCTGTCAATCATTTGGTGCATCCGCTACCATTTGAAAAAACGAAACGATCGATGAAGTTAGCCTGGTCAACCTTGATTATTCTGTTTGTCTGTTTCACCTTAAGCGCCGTTGCGCAAAGCGATACGGCTTATCAAAGTCGCCCGGTAGAGATCATCGCAACCCGCCTCACGGTCACTGATTTGAATGCGCCGGTATCCGTCTCTGTCATCGACCGGGCGCGTATTCAAACGGCGACCCAGCTGCTTTCTCCGCATGAAGTGTTGCATGGAGTTCCTGGTGTATTTGCGCTAAACCCAAACAATTTTGCCCAGGATCTGCGCATTTCGATTCGTGGTTTCGGTGCGCGTGCCGCATTCGGTATCCGCGGCATTCGGGTGTTTACGGATGGTATTCCGGAAGGCACTCCAGATGGCCAGGTCGACGTTGACAACCTGGATATGGGGGTTGTCCGGCAGGTCGAGGTAGTCAGAGGCGCAGCATCCGGGTTGTATGGCAACGCCGCCGGCGGTGTGATTTACCTGACGACAGAAAATCCTGTCACTCGTAAACCTTTGATAGAGTTTCAGGCCGCGGCGGGTTCGTTCGGTTATCAGCGATATCAATTGAAAATAGGGCAGCAGGTAGGTAAATTGCAATATTTGCTGAGCGGCGCACACCAAACTTCACGGGGATACAGGGATTGGAGCCGGATGAGCAACCTGATTTTAAACGGCAAATTAATTTACCAACCACGCCCCGGCCGCAAACTGAGTTTACTGGCTAATTTCGGCGACAGCCCGCGCGCCGACGATCCCGGCGCTTTAACGGCAGATGCCGCCCGCCAGGATCCGCGCGCAGCCGGAGCCAATAACCTGCTTTTTGAAACAGGTGAAGCGGTGCGGCAGTACAGGCTGGGAGCAACCTACGAACAAACGTGGCAACGGAAACACCAGGTGCAAATCACCACGTTCCATACATCAAGGCGCTTGAGGAACAGGCTTGCCATTGCCTCAAACGGTTTCGGCGATCTGCAAAGGCAATATCAAGGCTTGTACCTGAATTATCAATTTACCGGTAAAATCGAAAATTGGCCGTATCGTTTAAAAGCCGGCATCGATGCAGATGCACAAGCCGATACCCGCCAACGCTTTGCATATATCGCTGACACTACCAGCGGCAAAACGCGCTACCTGCAGGGAAATCAGGTTTTACATCAACTCGAAACTTTTCGAAGCCTGGGGTTTTATCTATTGCAGGAAATTCAACCTTTGGAACAACTGACCGTTACCCTGACCGGGCGTTTCGACAACCTGAACCTGCAATCGGCCGACCGCTATTTGAACGACGGCGATCAGTCTGGCAAACGGCATTTTACCCGCTTGAATCCTTCAATTGGAATCAATTATCGTGTAACACCTTCGGTGGCCTTGTACGGCAATTATGCCAATACCTATGAAACGCCTTCTCTGAATGAACTTTCGAACAACCCGGCCGGAACCGGCGGATTTAATCCGGCACTTTCACCACAGGAAGCGCAGTCGCTGGAAATCGGATGCAAAGGGTTCCTACAAATGACCAAATCAGGTAAAGGGGTCAAGTTTGACCTGGCAATCTTTCAAATTGAATCAAAAAACGACCTGGCGCCTTACCAGATTGAAGGGCAGCCCGGCAAAACATATTTCAGAAATATCGGGCAAACGCGCCGGAGAGGAATCGAAATTGGTGCATCATATCCGCTTGCCAGGTTTTTAAAAATTCAGGCCACTCATACTTTTTCGGATTTTACATTTAAAAAGTACCTGGTAAATACCACAGATTATTCGGGCAAATTCATGCCTGGAATTCCGCGCAATAGTACACAACTGGAACTCCGTTATACCGGAGCCAAAGGTTTATTCTTCAACTTACAGACTGGAATTGTGCAAAAGGTATACGCCAACGACGCCAATTCAGCATTTGCGGCAGGGTATAAGTTGATAAACCTTCGTATCGGAAAAAATATAAAATGGCATCAACTATCCCTCGAACCATACCTTGGATTGAACAACATCACCGATGCATCGTATATGGCAAACGTTCAGCTGAACGCGGCAAACGACCGCTTTTTCGAGCCCGGCGCCGGCATATTCGGAAGGATAGTCATAAAGATAATGATGAATGATGAATGATGAATATTTTTTGAAATTACATTTCAAAAAACACTATTTGGTATATTTGAATCATTTACGATTAAAAAATATTCATCATTCATCATTCATCATTCTATACCGTAAGTATTTAATTGTTTTACCGGCGGCAAGGTGTTTGCCTTCATAAAGTGTGGGGATACTTAATTCCTGCATGGGAAGTTGCCCGGCGTAAATATCAAGGTTTTGAAGCAGCAGGGTACAATGTGGGTCGGCGGCGATGGAACTCAGGGAAAATTTGATAAAATCATCATCGTCGTGTTTGAGGTGGATCAAACCGCCCGGCCGCAAAATAGTGCGGTATTTTTCATGAAAAAAAGCGGATGTCAGGCGGCGGTTTTCCTTGATAGAGCGGGGGAAGGGGTCGCAAAAGGTAATCCAGATTTCATCCACTTCTCCCGGTGCAAAAAAGTGATCGATCACTTCGATGCGCGTACGCAGGAAAGCCACGTTGGACAAGCCTTCTTTGAGTGCGTCTTTAGCGCCTGTATGAAGTCGGTTGCCTTTTACATCCACGCCGATAAAATTTCTGTCGGGGAAAAGCCGGGCCAATCCTACGGTATATTCGCCGCGGCCGCAAGCCAGCTCCAATGTTATGGGCAAATCATTTTTAAAGTGCTTCTCACGCCACTGCCCCTTCAGGTCAACCGGTTGCATGTCGACACCGACCAAGGAAGGTTCTTGTACGTTGTAACACTCGTAAACATTTGAAAATGAAAGTATTTCAGCGAATTTGAGCAGTTTTTTCTTTCGGCCCACGGATGATTTTTTTAATTTGCGCGGCAAATTTCGGTTTTTTTAATTGATTTTAGCAGTTATTGGTAGAGGCTCTTCTTGCACAAGGAGTATTCAGGAGTTACAAGAGGAACAAAAGTTTTTAAACCCTGAACCATAAAATTGGAACATGATGCTTACACGTTGTTTAATGCTTGCATTTGCCTTTGGTTTTTTGACCAATCAAACCGGGGCGCAAAATTTTTATATGGGCGCCGATCTTTCCTACGTCAATGAAATGGAAGATTGCGGCGTGGTTTACCGCGAAAACGGCGCGGGGAAAGACCCCTACCAAATCTTTAAAGACAACGGTTGCAACCTGGTTCGCCTGCGCCTGTGGCATACGCCTGCGTGGTACGATACCCTGAATGCAGGGCATCGATATTCCGATT